>NZ_JBEZDW010000059.1:0-34958 GCF_040802045.1 Microbispora sp. NPDC049125
CCCGTCCACGTCCTGGACAGCGGCACCGGGCCCGCGGTGCTGATGCTGCACGGCTCCGGACCCGGTACGACCGGATCCGGAGCCTGGGCGACGACGGCACAGGCACTGGGCACGTCCTGGCGCCTGGTGGCTCCTGACCAGGCCGGGTTCGGTCGTACACCACTCCCGGCGGGCTCCAGGGGTGGGCTCCGGCTGTGGACGGAGCAGGCCGCGGGCCTGATGGATGCTCTCGGTGTCGAGCACTACGCCGTGGTGGGCCACTCCATGGGCGGTGCCGTGGCGCTGGCGCTGGCGGCCGCGCGTCCCCAGCAGGTCACCCGTGTCGTGGCGGTCTCGACGATGGGCGCCCCCGGGGCGCCGCTGTCCGCCGAGCTCGACGCGGTCTGGGCCGCCCCCGCCGGCCCGGCCGGGGCACGAGACATGTTGAGTCGCCTCGTCCTCGACCAGACGCTCGTGACCGAGTCGGCCGTCGCCGCCCGTGCAGCCGCGATGGAAGCGGGGGCGGCCGCATTCGCGTCGTTGTTCCCTCCACCCAGGGAACGCTGGGCCGACGATCTCACCCTCTCGGCGCAAACGCTGGCAGAGGTCCGCGCGCCCGTGCTGCTCGTCCACGGCGCCGAGGACCGAATCACCCCGCTCAGGACGGCAGCCCTGCCCCTGCTCGAACACCTGGCCGATGTCCGTCTGCACGTGCTCGGCCGATGCGGGCACGTGCCGGCGCTCGAGCACCCGCACGACTTCAGGCGACTCCTGTCGTGCTTCCTCGGCCGGGAACGAGGTCACTGACTGCTGCGGCAGGTCCGCGGCCCGTGCTCAAGCGGATCAGCATGAAGCAGGCGTGATCCGCGCAGAAGCCGGCGCCCTCCCCGAGACCCGAGCCATGACGAGTCAGTGCCCGAGGTCATCGCTCGACGGTTGTCTGCACGACCACCGATGATCACGGGGTGGCCATTTCGGTCTTCAAGCCCCAGCACGATGGCGGCCTCTTCCTGAAAGGCTGAATGGTCGATCTCCTCTCTCGCAGTGGCCGGCGCCTTGGGTCAACCAGGAGTCCCAGCGAGTACGGGACCGGCGTGTTCAGAAAGCCCCGGCGTCCTTGGCGGTGTAGACGGTGGGATAGACCGGCCGGAAGCCGAGCTCGCGGCGGATTTTGGAGGTGTCGGCGATACCTTCCCAGGGATCGCCGAGTGTCCGGCTCGCCGCGTCCTCGGCGATCGGCTCGCCGTTGAGGTTGAGCAGTTCCAGGGCGGTGACGGGTGCGTCGTCGGCCACGTTGAATACCTGACCATCCACCCCGTTCGCCCGGATCGCCCGGATCAGGGCTTGGCCGACGTCGGCGTGGTGAACCAGATGCAGGCGCTGGTGCAGTGGCCAGTCACGAGCCCACAACAGCGATTCGGCCAGGTGTGGATCGCCGTCGCCGTAGACGAACGCCAGACGGGCGATGCGCAGCGGCAACCCCTCGGCCTGATGGAGTTGCAGCAGGGCTTTTTCGGCCGCCGCCTTGCTCGTCGGATAGGCCCGGGCGGGTGGAGCGGGCTCATCCGCCTCCAGCGCTGGGCGACCGCGGCCAGGGCCGTAGACAAGGGTGGTGCTGGCGTAGACGAATCGGGTGACGCCAACTCGAAGGGCGGACTCGGCCAGCTTGACCGTGGCGGTGTGGTTGATCGCGGCTGCTTCCTCATCGGAGACGCCGCGGAAGGCCGCACCAAGGTGAACGACCGCATCGACGTCCTTGAGGGCATCGTCGAGCGTGCCGGTGTCACGCAGATCGCCGACGACGATCTGGGCACCGAGCCTGCCGAGGAACTCGGCCCGACCGAGGTCGCGGACAAGTACGCGGACGGGTTCTGCCTGCTGCAGCAGGCGAGGGACGAACCGGCTGCCGACTCGACCGGTCGCACCGGTCACCAGGATGGTCATAGCGAGACTCCAGAAGCTCGATGTGCTGTGGGCTCGACGATAGCAGAAGCTTTGATACATCAAACATTTTGATGGACCCAATATTCTGATCCATGCGACGGACGTACCATGACCGTCATGGAAGAACGCGATCCTGAGCAGGACGAACGACTGAAATCCGAAATCTGGAAGTCGCTGTATGAGTTCTTCCTGGACGAGCACGAACGCCACTTGGAGTCCGTCGCCGACCTCGGCGTAAGCCCCGGAGATCTCAAGGCCCTCATGCGACTGGTCCCAGGCCGCCGCGAACCGATGCGCGCCCTGGCCGACACGTGGCGTTGCGACGCCTCGACCGTCACCTGGATCGTCGACCGGCTGGAGAAGCAAGGCCTGGTCGAGCGCCAAGCCCACGAGACCGACAGACGCGTCAAGGTCGTCGTTCTGAGTCGTCGTGGCAGGCAGCTCCGAACACAGCTGTTCGACCGCTTCTACCAGCCACCCGCCGTCCTGTCGGAGCTGTCACACCCCGACCTGAAGACGCTCCACCGGCTGTCCACGCAGCTACGCCCAGAGGCCACCTGAACGGCAAGTCAGGCAGCGTTCTCCGACGGACCACTACCAAGCCGCCGGTTGTTCCCGAGCAGACGGCGGCGGTGGCCGGGGCGGCGTTTACACGCTGGAGGTGGTGCGGGGACCGCCGTGTCACGCGGGGGCGGACGCGCGGCCCAATCCACGCGGCGCACCGTTAATTGATCGCCGCGACGTGGGGCCGGGAGGTATCCTGCCGCCATGGCCGGATCCCAGAGCCTGCTCCTTACCGGGCCGCGTTGACGCGCTGAGTCGACGCGGCCGCCCCTCATGCGTGAGGGGCTTTTGCTTTTCCCCGTACTTTCCGGACGAGCAGTGGTGAGGATCGCATGAACGGCGGCGAGGCGGCTGAGGCCGTGACCGGCGGCGACGTGAAACCCGCGTTCCGCTACGACGCGCGGCTGGCCGGCGAGATCGAGGCCCGCTGGCAGGAGCGCTGGGAACGGGAGGGCACGTTCGACTCGCCCAACCCGGCCGGTGCGCTCGCCGCGGGGTTCGAGCGGATGGCGGGCCGGCGTAAGTTCTACGTGCTCGACATGTTCCCCTATCCCAGCGGTGCCGGGCTCCACGTGGGCCATCCGCTGGGCTACATCGGGACCGACGTCTACGCGCGCTACCGGCGGATGGCCGGCGATCATGTGCTGCACACGTTCGGCTACGACGCATTCGGGCTGCCGGCCGAGCAGTACGCGATCGACACCGGCCGGCATCCGCGGGTCACGACCGAGGCCAACATCGCGACGATGCGGCGGCAGCTGCGCCGGCTGGGCCTGGGACACGACACCCGCCGCGAGGTCGCGACCACCGACGTCTCGTACTACCGCTGGACTCAGTGGATCTTCCTGCGGATGTTCGGCAGCTGGGCCGACGAAAGCGGCCGGGCCCGGCCGATCGAGGAGCTGGTCGCCGAGTTCGAGGCGGGCCGCCGGGAGACGCCGGACGGGCGCGCGTGGGCCGAGCTGACCGACGTCGAACGGCGCCGGGTCGTCGACGGCCACCGGCTGGCCTACGTCGCCGAGGAGCCGGTCAACTGGTGCCCGGGGCTGGGCACCGTGCTGGCCAACGAGGAGGTCACCGCCGACGGCCGCAGCGACGTGGGCAACCATCCCGTCCATCGCCGGCCGCTGCGGCAGTGGATGCTGCGGATCACCGCGTTCGCCGACCGGCTGCTCGCGGATCTGGACCTGGTCGACTGGCCGGAGCCCATCAAGCAGATGCAGCGCAACTGGATCGGCGCCGCCGACGGCGCCCGGATCGGCCTGCGGGTGGCCGGCCGTCCCGGCGCGTCCATCGAGGTGTTCACCACCCGGCCCGACACGTTGCACGGCGCCACGTTCGTGGCGCTGTCACCGGGCCACCCGCTGGTGGACGGGCTGGTGCCCGAGGCCTGGCCGGACGGCACCCCGCATGCCTGGCGGTTCCCCGAAGGGGTCCCCGCAGGATTCTCCGCAGGGTTCTCCGCAGGGTTTTCCGCGGGAGGGGACGGCTGGACGCCACGGCGGGCCGTCGCCGCGTATGAGGAGACGGCGGCGCGGCTCGGCGACCGCCGCAGGACGGGGGAGCCCGGCACGACCGGGGTGTTCACCGGCGCGTACGCGATCAATCCGGTCACCGGAGAGCCGATCCCGGTGTTCGTCGCCGGCCATGTGCTGGGCGGCCACGGGACGGGTGCCGTCATGGGTGTTCCCGCGCACGACCAGCGCGATCTCGACTTCGCTCGGGCGTTCCGACTGCCGGTACGCGAGGTGCTGCGGCCTCCCGCGTCCTGGTACGCCGAGCAGGGCCTCGACAACGCGGAGCCGGCTTCGCGGTGGGTGACGGCCTTCACCGGTGACGGCGCCTACCTGGTGGCGCCGGGCCCCGCCTGCCGCACCGTGGAGGAGGGCGTCGCCGCGAGCGTCGGCCGGCTGGAGGAGCGCGGTCTGGGCCGCCGGGCCAGGTCGTACCGGCTGCGCGACTGGCTGTTCTCCCGGCAGCGCTACTGGGGTGAGCCGTTCCCCATCGTCTACGACGAGCATGGGCAGCCGGTCGCGCTGCCCGACGAGGCGCTGCCCGTACGGCTGCCGGAGATGACCGACTTCCGGCCACGGCCGCATGAGGACGAGGCCGGTGAGCCGGTGCCCCCGCTGGCCAGGGCCGCCGGCTGGGCGACCGTCGAGATGGACCTGGGCGACGGCCGCAAGAAGTACCGGCGGGAGCTGAACACCATGCCTCAGTGGGCGGGCTCGTGCTGGTACTACCTGCGCTATCTGGACCCTGCCAACGAGGAGGCGTTCGTCGACCCTGAGATCGAGCGCTACTGGATGTCCCCCAAGGGAGACGGCGGGGTCGACCTGTACGTCGGGGGAGTGGAGCACGCCGTGCTGCACCTGCTCTACGTGCGGTTCTGGCACAAGGTGCTGTACGACCTGGGCCACGTGAGCACGAGGGAGCCGTTCCGGCGCCTGTACAACCAGGGCTACATCCTGGCCGACGCCTTCACCGACGAACGCGGCATGTACGTGCCCGCCACCGAGGTGGTGCCGGCGGACGACGGCTCGCTGACCCACCACGGTCGCCCGGTCTCCCGGCGGGCCGGGAAGATGGGCAAGAGCCGCAAGAACAGCGTCAGCCCCGACGAGATGTACGAGCGGTACGGCGCCGACACGCTGCGCCTGTACGAGATGGCCATGGGACCGCTGGACGCACATCGCCCGTGGCGTACCGACGACGTCGTGGGGGTCCACCGGTTCCTGCAGCGCCTGTGGCGGAGCCTGGTCGACGAGGAGACCGGTGACGTCACCGTCGGCGACCATGCGCCGGACGAGGAGACGTTGCGGAGACTGCACCGCACGATCATGGCCGTGCGCAGGGACTTCGACCTGCTGCGGTTCAACACCGCCGTCGCCAGGCTGATGGAGCTGACGGCGCACACGGCCGCGATCGCCGCGCGGGACGGGCGGCTGCCCCGGGCCGTCGCGGAGCCGCTGGTGCTCCTGGTCGCCCCGCTGGCGCCGCACGTGGCCGAGGAGCTGTGGAGCCGCCTCGGCCATGCGGAGACGCTGACCTACGCGCCGTTCCCGCAGGCCGACGAGGCGCTCGCCGCCGAGCCGACCGTCACCATCCCGGTGCAGGTCAACGGCCGGACCCGGTTCACCGTCGAGGTGCAGGCCGACGCCGCTCCCGGTGAGATCGAGTCGATCGTGACCCGGAGCGACGCCTTCGCCCGGCACACCGAGGGCCTGACGGTCGCCAGGATCGTCGTCGTCCCCGGCAGGATCGCCAACATCGTCGCGGGATGAACGGCTCACCCCGCACGTGCGGCGCGCGTGGGGCCCGCCCCGGACGCGGTCAAGATCGGGTGGAGATCAGGTCAAGATCGGGTCGCGACGCGGGCGAACCGTGCTCGACACGTGGAAGAGATACGGAGTCCGTAGTGCCGCCGCTCCGTTCGCCCATGCCCTGGTCAACACGGTGGCCGACGCTTTTGCTCGTTTTTCACAACTATGGTCGCGTAACGTGCGCTGTCTGCACCATGGCGCTGCCGCCCCGAAGACGGAAGGGTAAGCAGTGCGGGGAAGCCGCCACGCCTCGGCGCGCGCATCATTGGTCTACAGAAGGGGCTCGGTCGGGTGTTCAATCGTGTCGCCATCGTCAACCGTGGGGAGGCCGCGATGCGGCTCATCCACGCCGTCCGTGAACTGGCCGCGGAGACCGGGACACGGATCGAGACCGTCGCACTGCACACCGACGTCGACCGGACCGCCACGTTCGTGCGCGAGGCCGACATCGCCTACGATCTCGGTCCCGCGTCCGCGCGCCCGTACCTCGACCTTGAGGTTCTGGAACGCGCACTGGTGGAGAGCGGGGCCGACGCCGCGTGGGTCGGCTGGGGCTTCGTCGCGGAGGACCCGGCGTTCGCGGAGCTGTGCGAGAAGGTCGGAGTCACCTTCGTCGGACCGAGCGCCGAGGCCATGCGCAGACTCGGCGACAAGATCGGCGCCAAGCTCCTCGCCGAGGAGGTTGGCGTGCCGGTCGCGCCGTGGAGCCGCGGCGCGGTCGAGACCCTGGAGGCCGCCCTGGAGGCGGCGGCCGAGATCGGCTACCCGCTGATGCTGAAGGCGACCGCGGGCGGCGGCGGGCGCGGCATCCGCGTGATCACGAACGAGGCCGAGCTCGCCGACGCCTACGAGCGGACCAGCCTCGAGGCCGCGCGGGCGTTCGGCAGCGGCATCGTGTTCCTGGAGCGCCTGGTCACCGGTGCCCGGCACGTCGAGGTCCAGGTGATCGCGGACGGCGAGGGCACCGCGTGGGCGCTCGGCGTCCGCGACTGCTCGGTGCAGCGGCGCAACCAGAAGGTCATCGAGGAGTCGGCGTCGCCGGTGCTCAGCCCCGCGCAGGCCGCCGAGCTCAAGGCGTCGGCCGAACGGCTGGCCGTCGCGGTCGGGTACCGCGGCGCGGCGACCGTCGAGTTCCTCTACCACCCCGGCGACAAGCTGTTTGCGTTCCTCGAGGTCAACACCCGTCTGCAGGTCGAGCACCCGATCACCGAGTCCACCACCGGGTTCGACCTGGTCAAGGCGCAGCTGCGGGTGGCATCCGGCGGGAGGCTCGAAGGTGATCCGCCGGTGGAGCGCGGTCACGCCATCGAGGCCCGGTTGAACGCCGAAGACCCCGACCGCGACTTCGCGCCCTCCCCGGGCCGCATCGCGCGGCTGGACCTGCCCGCCGGGCCGGGAATCCGCGTGGACACCGGCGTCAGCGAGGGCGACACGATCCCCGCCGACTTCGACTCGATGATCGCGAAGATCATCGCCTACGGCCGCGACCGCGACGAGGCGCTCGGCAGGCTGCGCCGGGCGATGGCGCAGACCACGGTGATCATCGAGGGGGGTGCGACGAACAAGAGCTTCGTGCTCGACCTGCTCAACCAGCCCGAGGTGATCGACGCCAGCGCAGACACCGGTTGGATCGACCGTGTCCGCGGCGAGGGCCGGCTCGTCTCGCACCGGAACTCCGCCGTCGCGCTGACGGCCGCCGCCATCGAGGCCTACGAGGAGGAGGAACGCGTCGAGCGGCAGCGCCTGCTGTCGACGGCGGCCGGCGGACGCCCGCAGGTGCGGCACGAGAGCGGCCGGCCGCTGGACCTGACGCTGCGTGGCGTCGCCTACCGCGTGCGCGTCGCGCGGATCGGCGCGCACCGCTTCCGCGTCGGTATCGCCGCGGGTGACGACGTCCGCACCGCCGACGTCGAGCTCGACCGCTTCGACCGGCACACCGGGCAGATCGTCGTCAACGGCGCCCGGTTCCGTCTGCTCACCGGGACGCACGGGCCGATCCACCTGGTCGAGGTGGACGGTGTGACACACCGGGTCGGCCGCGACGAGGGCGGCGTCGTCCGCTCGCCCGCGCCCGCGCTGGTCGTCGCCACGCCGCTGGAGGTCGGCGACGAGGTCGAGGCGGGCGCTCCGGTGCTGGTGCTGGAGAGCATGAAGATGGAGACGGTGCTGCGCGCGCCGTTCCGGGCGCGGCTGAAGGAATGCGCCGTGTCCGTGGGCACCCAGGTGGAGACCGGCGCGCCGCTGCTGCGCCTGGAGCCGCTCGCCGACGCCGCGGACACCCAGGCCGCCGAGTCCGCCAAGTCCAGCGAGTCCGTCGAGCTGGACCTGCCTCCCGCGCCAGGGAGGATCCCGGCGCGTGAGCGCGCCACGCGCGGCCAGGAGGACCTGCGCAGCCTGCTGCTGGGCTTCGACGTCGACCCGCACGACGAAGGCCGGGTGCTCGACGACTACCTCGCCGCGCGCCAGGCGGCCACAGAGGACGGCCACCGGCCGTTGGCCGAGGAGCTCGAACTCGTCAACGTGTTCACCGACCTCGCCGCGCTGAGCCGCAACCGGCCGGCGGGCGAGGACGGCGGCGGTGACGGCCACGTGTACAGCGCCCGCGAGTACTTCCACACCTACCTGCGGAGCCTCGACGTCGAGCGGGCCGGCCTGCCGGAGGCGTTCCAGGCCAAGCTCACCAAGGCGCTCAGGCACTACGGCGTCACCGGGCTGGAGCGCTCACCCGAGCTCGAAGCCGCGGTGTTCCGGATCTTCCTCGCCCAGCAGCGCGCGTCCGCCGACGCCACGGTCATCACGACGTTGCTGCGCGCCTGGCTGCGGGAGCCGCCGCCGGACGAGCCGCTGCGCGAGCCCGCCGGTCTCGCGCTGGAGCGGCTGGTGGCCGCGACGCAGGTCCGCCTGCCCGTGGTCCGCGACCTCGCGCGCGGGGTGGTGTTCGCCTGGTTCGGCCAGCCGCTGCTGCGCCGTAACCGCGCCCGCGTCTACGCCGACGTCCGCAAGCACCTGCGTCACCTGGACGCCCACCCGGACGCGCCGGACCGCGCCGAGCGCATCGCCGCGATGGTGCGCAGCACCGAGCCGCTTGTGCGGCTGCTCGGCCAGCGGCTCGTCCGCGACGACCTGGACAACGCGGTCATGCTGGAGGTGCTGACCCGTCGGTACTACGGCAACAAGGGGCTCACCGGCGTCCACACCAGCGTGGTCGCGGACTGCACGTTCGTGGTCGCCAAGCGGGCGGGCTCATGCGTGGTCTCCTCCGCGGTGGGCTTCGAGGAGCTGGGCGGCGCGCTGCGCGGGCTCGCGGAGCTGGCGAGCAGCGAGGACGCCATCGACGCCGACATCTATCTCGCCTGGGAGAACCAGCCGAAGGACTCCGCCGCGATGGCGGCCGCGCTGCACGAGGTCGTCAGCGCGCACCCGCTGCCGGACCAGATCCGCAGGCTCACCGCCACCGTCGCGGGCAGCGGCGGCGCGGTGATGCACCACCACTTCACGTTCCGCCCGTCGGCCACCGGGATGGCCGAAGAACGGCTGATCCGCGGCCTGCATCCCTACATCGCGCAGCGGATGCACATGGAGCGGCTGAGCAAGTTCGAACTCACCCGGCTGCCGTCGTCGGACGAGGAGGTCTACCTCTTCCAGTGCGTGGCGCGGGAGAACCCCTCAGACGACCGCCTCGTCGCGTTCGCGCAGGTGCGCGACCTGACCGAGCTGCGCGAGCACGCCGGCAGGCTGGTCGCGCTGCCGACGGCCGAGGACATCTTCGCCACCTGCCTCGACTCGATCCGCCGCGCGCAGTCGCGGCGGCCGTCGAACAAGCGCTTCAGCACCAACCGGATCGTCATCTACGTCTGGCCGCCGAGCGACATCACCCGCGCGGAGCTGGAGATGATCGCCAAGCGCGTGCTGCCGACGACCGCGGGCGCCGGGCTGGAGGAGATCTTGTTCATCGCGCGGCAGCGCAACCAGAAGACCGGCGAGCTGGTCAAGATCGCCGTACGCATCTGTTTCGACGCCACCGGCGGCACCACGCTGACCGTCGGCAAGCCGCCGGTCGAACCGATCGAGCCGCTCGACGACTACCGGCAGAAGGTGCTGCGCGCGAGCAGCCGCAACACGGTGTACCCGTACGAGCTGACCGGCACGCTCGGCCGCTTCGTCGAGCACGACCTCGACGACGACCACACGCTGGTGCCGGTCGACCGGCCGAAGGGGCGCAACACCGCGGCGATCGTCGCGGGCGTGGTCACCACGCCGACCCGGCGGCACCCGCAGGGCGTCACCAGGGTTGTGCTCCTCGGCGACCCGACGAAGGCGCTCGGCGCGCTGTCGGAGCCCGAGTGCCGCCGCGTGATCGCCGCACTGGACCTGGCCGAGCGGATGCGGGTGCCGCTGGAGTGGTACGCGCTGTCCGCCGGCGCCCGGATCTCCATGGAGTCGGGCACGGAGAACATGGACTGGGTGGCCGCGGCGCTCAAGCGGATCGTCGAGTTCACCCAGGACGGCGGCGAGATCAACATCGTGGTCGCGGGGATCAACGTCGGCGCGCAGCCGTACTGGAACGCCGAGGCGACGATGCTCATGCACACCAAGGGCATCCTGGTGATGACGCCGGACTCGGCGATGGTGCTCACCGGCAAGCAGTCGCTCGACTTCTCCGGTGGCGTGTCGGCCGAGGACAACTTCGGCATCGGCGGCTACGACCGGGTCATGGGGCCGAACGGGCAGGCGCAGTACTGGGCGCCGAACCTGGCCGCCGCGCGTGCGGTGCTGATGTCGCACTACGACCACACCTACATCGCGCCTGGCGAGCAGGCGCCGCGGCGGGCGAAGACGACCGACCCGATCGACCGCGACATCTGCGACTTCCCGCATGCGGTGGCGGGTAGCGACTTCACCACCGTCGGTGAGATCTTCTCCGCCGGGGCCAATCCGGACCGCAAGAAGCCGTTCGACATCCGGACCGTGATGCGGGCGCTGTGCGACCAGGACCACCCGGTGCTGGAACGCTGGACGGGCATGGCCGACGCGGACACAGCGGTGGTTCAGGACGCGCATCTGGGCGGCATGCCGGTGTGCCTGATCGGCATCGAGTCACGGTCGGTGCCGCGGCGCGGCTTCCCGCCCACCGACGGCCCGGACACCTACACCGCGGGCACGTTGTTCCCGCAGTCGTCGAAGAAGGCCGCCCGGGCGATCAACGCGGCCAGCGGCAACCGGCCGCTGGTGGTGCTGGCGAATTTGTCGGGCTTCGACGGCTCGCCGGAGTCGATGCGGAAGCTGCAGCTGGAGTACGGCGCCGAGATCGGCCGCGCGGTCGTGAACTTCCGCGGGCCCATCGTGTTCTGCGTGATCTCGCGGTACCACGGCGGCGCGTTCGTGGTGTTCTCCAAGGCGCTGAACCCGAACATGACCGTGCTCGCGCTTGAGGGCTCGTTCGCCTCGGTGCTCGGAGGCGCTCCCGCCGCCGCGGTGGTGTTCTCCGGCGACGTCAACGCCCGCACCGCGGCCGACCCGCGCGTGCGGGACCTGGAGGCCCGCGCCGCGGCCGCCTCCGGCGCCGACCGCGCCGCGTTGACCGCTGAGCTCGACGAGCTCCGCTCGTCGGTCCGCGCGGAGAAGCTCGGCGAGGTGGCCGCGGAGTTCGACCGGGTGCACAACATCCGGCGCGCGGTCGAGGTGGGCTCCGTGGACGCCGTCATCCGCGCCGCCGAGCTGCGCCCACGGATCATCGAGGCCATCGAGTCCCGCCTGCGCTGACCGCACCTCGCGTCACCTCGACGAGGTCCGCCGGCTCCCTGCCCGGAGGCACGGAGCCGGCGGCCATCTGGTCAGGAAGCGGGTGGCGGCGCGCTTCCGTTGTAGAAGGGGTTGACCGGCAGGCGCTCCGGGGTGACGAGCAGCCGGATCACCCCGGCCTTCACCTGCCAGGCGTTCCACACGATCCAGCCGCGCCCGACCTGGCCGGATGGCAGTGGCTCGAAGGACAGGCCGCCCGTCTTCGCGTCGGTCCGGATCAGGCTGAACACGGTGGTCAGGTGACGCTTGCGCGCCTCTGCCAGGACGTCGCCCACGGTGCGGCCGTCGCGCAGCCGGACACCGTCGAACATCTCGCCGGGGGCCATGGCCGAGTCGAAGTTCGCGTACTCCTCGCCCCGCCTCGCCTGGCGTCCCAGCTTTACGAAGACGTCGCCGGTGAAGCCGCCGGGGATCCGCATCTCCATGTAGCAGTGGCTGTCATGTCCCGGTCGGCATCCGTCGGGCACCGTCCGCATCGTCAGCGCGACGCCGCCGAACCGGGGACCGGAGGGATCCACCGGGCCCTGCGGGCTGGGCCGCTCCTTACTCGTGATCATCATGCCGAGGATCTTCCCCACGGCGCCCGGCGAGACGGGCACCGGGCGCAGATCGACGTGCAGGCCGACCGCGTGGAACGCCTCGGTGTACCGGCCGTACTCGGCGAACGGATCCTTGATGCGGGCGACGTACTGGTCGCCCTCCCGCCGGATCTCCACCGCGGCGTTGGCGTAGGACATCGCCGGGCCACCCAGCAGGCCCGGCCCCATCACGCCGCCCGCCACGACCACGGCGGCGGCGGTCAGGCCCAGCGCGAGACGGCGCGGCCCGCGCGAACCCTGCCGTGAAAGCCGGTCCCGCCGGGTGGCGCCGGGTTCGTGAATGGCGCCGGGTTCGTGAATGGTGCCGGGCTCCTGAGTGGTGATCGAGGCCAGGAGTGCCCGCGCCCCCGCGCCGGACGCCTGGCTCCGCGGCCTGCCGGGCTCGATCCGGGCAAGCGGCCGCAGCAGCCCGTTGATCTCGTCGATGTCCTTCACAACGACCTCCCGGCCGGAATCATCCGGCCCTTCGCCTCGAAACGGACTCCGGCCTCGTCGAGCGCACGTGAGAAGCGCCTGCGGGCCCGGTACAACCTGATGCGCACGGCATTGCGGGACACCCCGAGCATGGTGGCGATCTCGTCGCGTTCCAGGCCCTCCCAGGCGACCAGCGACAGCAGCTCGCGATCGTCGTCGGTGAGGGTCCGGAACACCGCGGCGACGGCGCTCAGCCCGACCCCGCTGTCAGGGGCGTCGGCGTACAGATCGGCCATCTCCGTGTCGAGTTCCACGTCGCGCACGCGGTGCCGGACCGCGCTGCGCCGGTGGTCGGCGAGCACCCTGCGAGCCACGCCGTACAGCCAGAGCCTCGCCTCCTGCCCCGGCGGCAGGTCGTTCACCCGGCGCCAGGCGATCGCGAAGGTCTCCGCCACGGCATCGGCCGCGTCCTGCGGCGAGTCGCAACGGCGTACGGCATAAGCCGTGATCTGGTCGTAGGTCTCCCTGTAGACGGCCTCGAACCTGGCCACCGGGTCGTCACCCACGGGCGGTTCCCATGGCTGGTCTCCTTCGTCAGTACGAAAATGCGGACATCTCCTACATGGCGAAGGCGGCCTCATCATTTCGCGCGGGTTCCGGGAGAGGCGGGCACGTCCCGGGGCGCAGGGAGGTCAGCGGGTCGCGAGCGCCTCCAGCCGGTCGGCCAGGTCGACCGGGCGGCTGAGGGCGGCCAGGTGGCCGCCGGGCATCTCCTCCACCTCTATTCCGAGCCGTTCCCTGACCACACGGCGCTGGAAATCCAGAGGGAAGAACCGGTCGTCGCGGCCCTGGAGGAACACCGTCGGGACGTCCGGCCACTTGTCCAGCGGCCAGGGCTGGGTGAACGGCTTCATCGCCTGCGCCTGCTCGCCCTGGGCCATCGCCTCCGCCGTGACCTCGGGCGGGACGTCGTGGAAGAAGTCGACGAGCAGGTCGACGCCGTCGGAGGGGGTGCGGCCCTCGCGTACGGCCTGTGCGGCGCGGGCCTCCGCCTGACCGGTCGCGTCCCACCACTCGCCCGCCGACTCGCCGGCCGCAGGGACCATGGCGTTGAGCAGGATCAGCAGATCGACCGGCACCTGTTCGCAGACGAGGGGCGCGGTGAACCCGCCCATCGACTGGGCCACCAGGATCGGCCGGACACGGTCGCCGATGGCCCGGATCACGGTGTCGCGGTATTCGTAGAGCCCGGCCGACTCGTCGGCGGCGGGCAGGTCCACGGCCACCACGTCGTGTCCCCGCCTCCACAGCTCGGGGACGAGCCGGTGCCAGTACCAGGCGCTGCCGCCCGCCCCGGGAACGAGAACGTAGCTCGCCATGTCACGCCCTCCTGTCCGGCCGGTGCACGGCGGCGTCGCCGCTCGTGGCGCGGGCCTGCCGCGCCGCCTTCGCGGTCGCCACGGGACCACCTCCATTATCCGAAGCCACGTCGATAGAGAGCGGATCGACTCTAGGCTGCGGGACCGACAAAACCGGGCCCGGCGATGGAGGTCGCGCTCAGGTCGAGCCGTCCTGTGTCCTGCGTTCGCGGCGGCCCCGCACGAGTTCCGTCCCGAGGGCGTCCAGCCGCTGGGTCCAGAACCGGCGGAAGTTGTCGAGCCACGTGTCGACCTCGCGCAAAGGCTCCGGGTCCACCGCGTACAGGCGGCGGGTGCCCTCGGCGCGGACGGTCGCGAACCCGCTCTCCCTGAGCACACGCAGGTGCTGGGACACGCCCGGCTGGGAGATCCCGAACTCCTCCTGGACGACGGCGCCGATCTCGCCGGCGGAGCGCTCCCCGCCGGCCAGCATCTCCAGGATGCGGCGCCGGACCGGATCCCCGAGGACGTCGAACGCGTGCATGGCGCCAGGCTTCCAGCAGTCCGTTATATAAGTCAACTCTAAATAACAGTGCCGGGTATGCCGCCTCATGAGTTGGGTCGCGGGCCGCCGGACGCGGAACTCGCGGCCCGCGCCGAGCACACCCGGACCGGGCGTCAACTAAAGATTGACGACCAGAGAGTCGTCAATCTACGATTGACGCATGAGTCCACTCAACATCAGCCTCGCCGACCTGATCGCCCGTCTCGACGAGGAACTTCCCGATGCCGACCACCTGGCCCGCATCAGCGAGGCGCAACTGCGCAACAAGACCCTGTCCGACCTCGGTGACCAGCTCGTCAGCCACTATGTCGGCAAGGCCAAGCAGGCGGGCGCCTCGTGGAGCGAGATCGGCGACGCCATCGGGGTCTCCAAACAGGCCGCCCAGCAGCGCCACGCGCCCACCCCGTTCGAGCGGTTCACCGACCTGAACCGGCACAGCATCGTGCTGGCGCAGGAGGCCGCCCGGACGCACAAGCACGACTTCATCGGCACGGAGCACATCCTGCTCGGCCTGCTCGGCGAGCCGCGGGGCCTGGCGTACGAGGTGCTGATGGCGAAAACCGAGTCGGAGCAGCGCATCCGCGACGCGATCGGGGAAGTGCTGCCACCGGCGGGAGAGAAGGCGCCGCGGGGTCACATCGCGTTCCGGCCGGAGAGCATGGAGGCCATCGAGCACGCACTTCGCGCGTCGGCCGAGCTCGGCCACGACTGGGTCGGCACGGAACACTCGCTGCTGGGCCTGATGCGCACCGAGGAGAGCCCGGCCGCGCAGATCCTGCGCAACCTCGGCTTCACGCCGGACGAGTTGCACGAGACGGTCAAGACCGAGATCGCCAAACGGTCCGCCGCAGGCGACAAGTAGCGGCGAAACGATCAGATGCCGCGGCGGACCGCGGCTAGGCGTCGCCGAGCCGGGCGGCCTGGGCCTCCAGGTAGCGCTGCTCGGGCAGGCTGGCCGTACGGCGGGCGGCGGTGCGGTACAGAGACCGGGCGGCGGCGTGATCACCGGCCATCTCCAGCAGGTGCGCGCGGACCGCGTGCAGCCGGTGGTGCCCGGCCAGGCGGTCGTCGGCGTCGAGCGGCCGCAGCAGGTCGAGGCCGGCCTGCGGGCCCTGGACCATGGCGACGGCGACGGCGCGGTTCAGCGTGACCATGGGGTTGGGGGTCACCCGTTCCAGCAGTTCGTAGAGGGCGGCGACCTGGGGCCAGTCGACGTCCCGCGTGGTGGACGCCTCGGCGTGCACGGCGGCGATCGCGGCCTGGAGCTGGTACTGCCCCAGCGGCGCGCGGGCCAGCGTCTCGGTGATGAGCGCGATCCCCTCGGCGATCTGGTCGCGGTTCCACCGGCCGCGGTCCTGCTCGGCGAGGGGAACCAGCGCGCCGTCGGGGGTGGTGCGCGCCGACCGCCGGGCGTCGGTGAGCAGCATCAGCGCGAGCAGCCCGGCGACCTCCCCGTCCTCGGGCAGCAGCCGGTGGACGGCCCTGGCCAGCCGGATCGCCTCGCCGGTCAGCTCCGCCTGCTGCAGGTCCGGGCCCGAGGTGGTGGTGTAGCCCTCGTTGAAGATCAGGTACAGCACGTGCAGGACCACCCGGAGCCGTTCCTCGCGCTCCTGCTCGGGCGGCATGCCGAACGGGATCCCCGTCGTCTTGATGCGCTGCTTGGCCCTGCTGATGCGCTGGGCCATCGTCGCCTCCGGCACCATGAAGGCCCGGGCGATCTGCGCGGTGGTGAGGCCGCCGACGGCCCGAAGGGTGAGCGCCACCTGGGAGGGCGCCGACAGCGCCGGATGGCAGCACATGAACAGCAAAGTGAGCGTGTCGTCCCGGTCGGGCCGCCAATCGCCGGGCTCGGGGGCCTGGAGGGCGTCCGGCGGGGACATCGCCGCCATGGTCGCCTCCCGCTGCCTGCGGGACTCGTCGCTGCGCCACTGGTCGATGAGGCGGCGGGAGGCGACCGTGGTGAGCCAGCCCTGCGGATTGTCGGGGACGCCGTCGGCCGGCCACTGCACGGCGGCGGCGAGCAGCGCCTCCTGTACGGCGTCCTCGCAGGCGTCGAAGTGGCCGTAGCGCCGGATGAGCGAGCCCAGCGCCAGCGGCGCGAGCCTGCGCAGCTCGTCCTCGATCCGGCGGTCGGCCGTCATCTCCCGCCCCCCGGCGGGGCCGGCAGTGACCACGGGCGTCCCTCCTCCTCGCCGGCGCGGCCCGGCGTCGATCAGGTTCGAGGGGTCCCAGTCAACCACGACCCGCGCCGAGGACCGCGCCTCCGGTGATCAGGGAGCGGTGTAGTAGGGGTAGCCGTATCCGGTGATGCTGGACGTGGGCCGGTTCCGGATCTGCACCGCGCCGCCGCCGGCGTTGCCCTCGATGGTGCGGATCGTGCCGTTACCGTTGTCCTTGACGACGAATCCGACGTGGTCGATGTCGTCGAAGTTCTTGCTGCCGCTCCAGCTGAAGAACACCACCGCACCCGGCTTGGGGACGGTTCCCCAGCGGTTGTGGGCGGCGAACCAGCGGGCGTGCTCCACCGTGTAGGCGTCGGAGCCCATGACCGGCTGGATGCCGAGCTTCTGGCCGACCCAGGAGACGAACATGTCGCACCACGGCGCGTTGGCGTAGCCGGAAAGGGTGCCGCCGTCCCGGGACAGGGTCTCCCTGGCGCGCGGGGTGGACATGTACCACTGCTGGAACTTGGTGCCCCCGCCGTTGGCGTTCTCGCTGATGCCCACCTGGCTTGCGGCCAGTTTCAGGACGTCGCCGGGGCCGACCTTGGGCAGCCCGGCCGCGGCCTTGGCGAGGGGGTCGAGCTGGGGGGCGCCGTCCGCGACGGTCCGTGCCGAGGGCCCGCTGTCCGCGTGGGCCGCGAGCGGGGCGGCGAACGGGGCCACGGAGAGGGCCGAGGTGAGGGCTCCCGTCGCGAGGGCAGCGCTAAGACAGGTCCTGAGGGCATGCATGCGGGGCGTACTCCCTTGCTTCCATGCCGCCTACCGGGTTAGCTGACGGGTTCGGGCTGGAAGTCGCCCTACGGCACTGGGTGCCGATTCACCCCGGAGAGAGGTGGGTCCCCGGCTCCGCGCGGACGCGGACTCGGCGGCGACACGACCATCCGAGGCCGGGCGGTCGTGTCGATCCTGAGAGGGGCACATTTGACCGGGCAAACGGACAACTATGCCCCGAGTTACATGAAAGGTAACTTCTACGCCGAAACCGGTCAAGTAAGGATAAGTCGGATTTTACGTCGCAGCTTTCCGTCAAGGCCTGGACGTCGTCGCAGGTAGATCGCCTGGGTGAGGGTCAGGTAGATCTACGATTGCCTTCGCTTCGGGGCCTGTACGCCAGCGCTCCTCGCATGGGAGCCCGTGCGCCACCGCCTTTCGCCTCGGAGCCCGCACGCCACGCCCCCGGCGCTCGCCATCAGGTCGTCGCCCCGAGTGGCCCGGTGTGGTCACGCGCTCCGCCGGCGCCCCCAAGCGGCCAGGATCTCCCGCTCCTTGGCGGGGTCGAGACCCAGCTCCGCCATGCCGGGAGGCGGCACCCGGCCGCCCGCGACCAGCCAGGCCCAGGTGTCGGCCACGGTCTCCTCCAGGGGCCGGCAGCGCAGTCCGGTGGCCTCGGCCCGCCTGATGTCCGTCCAGACGAGCCCCGCCAGTTCGGGTTCCGGCGGGAGCCAGCCCGGCAGTTCGGCCCAGCGGTCCATCCCCGCAGCCTCGATCGCCTCGGGGGCGACCCAGACGGGCTCCGCCCGGCCGCCGGTGACGTCGACGACGGCCCGCAGCAGCGATCCCATGGTGGCGTGCCCGGCCGGGTTGACCAGGTTGACCGGTCCGGACACGCCGCCCTCGGCCGCGTCCAGCATCCAGTCCGTCAGATCCCGGACGTCGATGAAGCGCAGGGGCAGGTCGATCGGGCCGGGCGCGAGCATCGGGCCGCCCCGCTCGGCCCGCAGCAGCCAGTGGGGCAGGCGCCCGAGGTCCTCGTGCGGACCGAGGATGAGCCCCGCCCGCGCCAGCACCGCCCGGTCGCCGAACGCCTCCAGCGCGGCGAGCTCGCCACCCCGTTTGTCCTCGGGGTATCCGGTCGCCTCCGCGTCAGCTGAGGCATCGACGGTTGGGTGGGTCTCGTCGAGGCCCCGCGGCAGCGGCGACGCGTACACGGCCCGGCTGGAGACGTACACGTACCGGCCGGCCCGGCCGGCGAGCAGGCGGGCGCTGTCGCGGACGGCGTGGGGCGCGCCGGCCCAGGTGTCGATCACCGCGTCCCACCGGCCGGCGCCAAGCTTGGCCAGGTCCGCCGGGCGCAGCCGGTCCCCGATGATCGCCTCGGCTCCGGGATGGGCCCATCCGCCGAGGCCGCGGTTGAAGGTGGTGACCCGCCATCCCCGCTCCGCGGCGGCCGTGACCACCCACCGCCCGACGAACGACGTCCCCCCAAGCACCAGCAGTCGCATGGCGGCATTCTGCCCCGGCGTGGGGAAGGAGTCAGCGCCAGCCCTGCGGATCCACCCCGCCCGGCACCCCCACCGCCGGGTCGTACGGCTCCCGCGTGAAGACGAACGTGTTGATGTCGAGGTGGACGCCCCCGGCGGCGCGGACCACCCGCAGGGTCTCCCCGGCGTAGTAGCCGTCCCGGCCGAGCCAGGTGCCGTCGGCCATGGCGGCGAAGCGCGAGGCCCGGCCCTGGCTGTTCATGGGGGTGAGCGACAGGCCGCGGCGCGGCAGGAGCCGCAGCACGTAGGGCGCGGGCCCCCAGTACCACGGGCCGGTCAGGGCCAGCAGGTCCTCGTCCACGGGGGAGGGGGCCCACTCGGCCGGCAGCGGCGGCTCGTGCTCGGCGAGGATGTCCAGCAGGTCGGTGTCGAGGCCGCCCCGCACGCCGGAGGTGGTGTTGGCCATCCACAGCACTCCTGTCCCGTCGGCGGGGTCGGCCCACACGGTGGCGAGGAAACCCGGCATCGACCCGCTGTGCCCGGCCAGGCGCCGCGCGCCGCCGGGGCCGGTGTGCCGGGACAGCTGGATGCCGAGGCCGAAGCCGCGCGTCCATGCGTGCCCGTCCTCTACGACGGCCGGCTCACGCATCTCGGCGAGCGTGTCGGGCCGCAGCACCTCGCCGGTGTCGCCGCCGATGAAGGAGGTCCAGCGCACGAGGTCGGCCGTGGTCGACCAGAGCTGCCCGGCCGCCGCCATGGCGCCGTGGTCGTGCTCCGGCTCGGGGAGCAGCACGTCGGCCCACGGGTGGACGGCGTACCCGGTCGCGTGGGGCGGGCGGGGGCGGGGCGTGGTGTCGCGCATGCCGAGCGGTTCGAGGATCTCCGCGCGCACGGCGTCCTCCCAGGGCTCCGACCGTTTGCGCGCCACCAGTTCGCCGAGCAGCGCGAAGCCGACGTTGGAGTAGTGGAGGCGGCGGCCGGGGCGGTGCCTGGCCGACTCCGGCCCGAGGGCGGCGATCAGCTCGGCGGCCGGAACTCCCGGGGTCCGCTCCCACCACTCGCCCGGCGACTCGGCCGTCAGCCCGCTGGAGTGGGACAGCAGCTGAGCGACGGTGACGTCGCCCACCGGAGTGCCCGGGACGTGCTTGCCCACGGGATCGAGCAGGTCGAGCCGTCCCTCGTCGCGCAGCCGCATCACCATGACGGCGACGAACGTCTTGGTGATCGAGCCGATGCGGTACTGGGTGGCCTGCGTGGGCGGCTGCCCGTCCACCTGCCCCCTGGCTCCGAACCACACCGTCTCGCCGCCCCTGACCAGCGCCGCCACCATCGACGGCACCCGTGACTGCGCCTGCTCGGCCGCCAGGCGGCGCAGCAGCGCGCGGGCCGTCCCCTCCAGGACCATCCTCCGCAGCCCCTTCCGCTCGATGTCGCTCCAGGCTAGCGTTCCCGCCGTCCATGTGCCGATCTTGCGATGACGCGCCGCGGCTCCGGGCTCCCGGCCCGGCTCGATGTCCGCGTCTCGACGATGCCGGAGCGGAGATCTCCCTGGACAACCGGCGTGCCGCGATCAAGGATCATCGGGACGCCGGATCTACGGGAGCGCGCATCGTGACCGACTCTGCACCCCCCTGCCGCCTTTACGTACTTGTCGCCAGGGCAGCGCCCGTCGCGCTGATCATGCGCCGCGGCCCGGCCGGCTGGTGGCATCTGCTGGAGTGGGATTTGCGCAGCCGTGAGGTGACATCGGGCGCCTGGCTTCGCGGGACGCTCTACCCGCGCCGGTGTGACATATCGCCGGACGGAAAGCTCCTCGGGTACTTCGCGCTCGGACACGGGCCGTCCCCGTGGGACACCTATTTCGCCGTGTCCAAGGTGCCGTGGCTTACCGCGCTGGTGGCCTGGCACACCTTCGGCACCTGGACCGGTGGCTGCGAGTTCGCCCCGGACAACGGCCTGACCATCTGGGCCTCGATGGGCGTGAAGCCCTTCCACGGCGATTACCCCTATGGCGCTGTCGTGGAAAGCCTCGACCGCGACTGGATCTATCGGGACCTGCAGAACGAGTACAAACGCGGCTGGCGCCCCCTGGCCGAAGGCATGGCGGGGCGAATGCCCCCCGAGTTGCGTGAAGCCGTGCTCATCGCGCGCGTCCGGCCGGGCGGCGACCGCGCGCTGGTGCTGGCCCATACCGGGACCGACTTCCAAAGGCACGGAATCGAGGGCGTACAGGTCAGTTACCTGCGGGAGGAGGACGACGGCCATCTCACGCCGCTGCCTGAGGCGGCATGGGCAGACTGGGACGACGAGGGCCGGCTGCTGATGGCCACCCGTGACGGGGTGATCAAGATCATAGAGTGGCGGTCCGGCGCGTGGACGCAGACATGGTCCCAGGATCTGCGCGATCTGACCCCGGAACCGTTGCCGTCCCCTCCCTGGGTCCAGGACTGGTAGCCGTTCCGGCGGATCGCGCTCCATGCACGCGCTCGAACACGCCTTCCGCACGGCCGGCGGCGCCCGGTCGCGCCCGTCGCACGCGCCGCCGTACGGGCTGGGGGAGAATGCCACCCATGACCACCCCTCCTGGCGGTCCCGCCAAGCCGCCCGGCGCCGAGCTGACCGCGGTGCTTGAACGGATCACCTATGCCAATGAGGAGACCGGTTACACCATCGCCCGGGTCGCGACCGAGCGGTCGGGGAGCGAGCTGCTCACCGTCGTCGGGCCGCTCCTCGGGGCGCAGGTCGGTGAGTCGCTGCGGCTCACCGGCCGGTGGGGCTCGCATCCCCGGTACGGCAGGCAGTTCGAGGTCTGGTCGTACACCACGGTCCTGCCGGCGACCATCCAGGGCATCCAGCGCTACCTGGGGTCGGGGCTGATCAAGGGCATCGGCCCGAAGATGGCCGAGCGGATCGTCGACCACTTCGGCACCGACACCCTCCGGGTGATCGAGGAGGAGCCGGGCCGGCTGGTCGAGGTCCCCGGGCTCGGCCCCAAGCGCACCAAGATGATCGGGAACGCCTGGGAGGAACAGAAGATCATCAAGGAGGTGATGATCTTCCTGCAGGGCGTGGGCGTGTCCACCTCGATCGCCGTGCGGATCTTCAAGCAGTACGGCGACACGTCGATCGACGTGGTGCGCAAGGAGCCCTACCGGCTCGCCGACGACGTGTGGGGCATCGGGTTCAAGACCGCCGACACGATCGCGCAGGCCGTGGGCATCCCGCACGACAGCCCCGAGCGGGTCAAGGCCGGGCTGCGCTACACCCTGTCGCAGGCGGCCGACGACGGCCACTGCTACCTGCCCGCCCCCAACCTGGTCGCCGACGCCGTGAAGATCCTCGAGGTGCCCCCGGAGCTGACCTCGGCGTGCCTGGAGGAGCTGGTCGCCGAGGAGGGGGTCGTCCGGGAGGAGGTCCCCGCCGGGGACTCCACGGTCCCGGCGGTCTACCTCGTGCCGTTCCACCGGGCCGAGCTGTCGCTGGCCGGCACCCTGCGCGGCCTGCTGGGCGGCGCCCACGACCGGCTCAAGGCCTTCGCCGACGTCGACTGGCCGGCCGCCTTCGGGTGGCTGCACGGCAGGACCGGCTCCGAGCTCGCGCCCGAGCAGTCCCAGGCCGTACGGCTCGCGCTCACCGAGAAGGTCGCCGTCCTCACCGGCGGGCCGGGCTGCGGCAAGAGCTTCACGGTGAGGTCGGTGGTGATGCTCGCCCGCGCCAAGAAGGCCAAGGTCATCCTGGCCGCGCCCACCGGCCGGGCGGCCAAGCGCCTGGCGGAGCTGACCGGCCACGAGGCGACGACGGTGCACCGCCTGCTGCAGCTGCGTCCGGGCGGGGACGCGACGTTCGACCGCGACAACCCTCTCGACGCCGACCTGGTGGTGGTCGACGAGGCGTCCATGCTCGACCTGCTGCTGGCCAACAAGCTCGCCAAGGCGGTCGCTCCCGGGGCCCACCTGTTGTTCGTCGGAGACGTCGACCAGCTTCCCTCGGTCGGCGCGGGCGAGGTGCTGCGCGACCTGCTCGCCGCCCCCGACGTCCCCCGCGTACGGCTGACGCAGATCTTCCGCCAGGCACAGGAGTCTGGCGTGGTGGTCAACGCCCACCGGGTCAACACCGGTCAGCCGCCACTGGTCCGCGACTTCCCCGACTTCTTCCTGTTCCCCTGCGAGGAGCCGGAGGAGATCGCCGCGCTGACGGTCGACGTGGTCGCCCGGCGCATCCCGGGCAGGTTCGGCCTCAACCCCCGCAGGGACGTGCAGGTGCTGGCCCCGATGCACCGGGGCCCCGCCGGGGCGGGCGCGCTCAACGTCGCCCTGCAGGAGGCGCTGACGCCGTCCCGGGAGGGCATGCCCGAGCGACGCTACGGCGGGCGGGTCTTCCGCGTCGGCGACAAGGTGACGCAGCTGCGCAACAACTACGACAAGGGCGCGGCCGGGGTCTTCAACGGCACGGTCGGCGTGGTCACCGCCATCACTCCGGAGGAGAGCAAGCTGGCCGTGCTGACCGACGAGGACGAGACCGTCGACTACTCCTTCGACGAGCTGGACGAGCTGGCCCACGCCTACGCCGTCAGCATCCACCGCTCCCAGGGCAGCGAATATCCGGCCGTCGTCATCCCCCTGGCGACCAGCGCGTGGATGATGTTGCAGCGCAACCTGCTCTACACGGCCATCACCCGCGCCAAGAAGCTCGTGGTGATCGTGGGATCGCGGCGGGCGCTCGCCCAGGCCGTACGGACGCGGGGCGCGGGCCGGCGCCACACCGGGCTGACCCACCGCCTCCAGTGACACCCGCCTGTGGGTCCGATCCGCGGGGAGCCGGCGAACAGCCTCTCAGGAACGACATCCACCCCCTCTAAGCAACTTGTGTTGACTAATTCCAAATTAGTCAACTAACGTTGCTTACATGCCCGCCAACGACATCCCCGTCCCCCAGGAGACCCCCGCCGCCTCGGCGGCCGGCCGCGATCGAGGAGGTCACACCAGGCTCCAGCGCGCGCTCGACCAGGCCATGGCCGGCGGCGGGGGCCCCGGCATCGTGGCCGAGCTCAGGGACGCCGGCACACCGCCGTGGTTCGGCACGGCAGGGGTGGCCGACATGACGACCGGCCGCGAGCGCCGACCGGGTGAGCACTTCCGCATCGGAAGCCTCACCAAGGCGTTCGTCGGCACGGTGATCCTGCAACTGGCCGCCGAAGGCACGCTGACCCCGGACGACACGGTGGCCACGTGGCTGCCCGGCGTGGTCGAGGAGCACATCCCCGGCGCGGACGCCACCACGATCACCGTCAGACGGCTGCTCAACCACACCAGCGGACTCCCCGACGCCCTCCCCGGCCAGGAGACCCCCCGCGCCGAAGAGCCCGGGAAGCGCTTCGTCTACTCCAAGGTCAACTACAACCTCGCCGGAATGATCGTCGAGCGTGCGACCGGCTCGACCCTCGCGGACGAGATCGAGCGCCGCATCGCCCGCCCGCTGCGCCTGACGGGAACCTACCTGCCGGGCGCCGGCAACACGATCCGCGCCCCGCACGCCCGCCACTACTCCAAGCTGGGCGAAACCGGCCCCGGCGCGGAGATCCACGACGTGACCGAGATTGACCTGAGCTGGGCCTGGGCCGCGGGCGGCATGGTCTCGACCACCTCTGACCTGCACCGGTTCCTGAGCTCGCTGCTGCGTGGCGGCCTCCTCCCGCCCGCCGAGCAGAAGGAGATGTTCACCACCGTCTCGACGGAGGGCTCGGGCTGGGTCCCCGACACCAGGTACGGCCTCGGCGTCTACTCCCAGAGGCTCTCGTGCGGGACCACGCTCTGGGGCGGCGGCGGCTTCATCGACGGCTCCATGACGTACGCGATGGGCGACCGAGAAGGCACCCACACGCTGGTGGCGAACCTCAACGGCGACTGGAACGACTTCGCGACGACCTTCGCCGACCTTTTCGAGGCTCGCTTCTGCCCGGCGACCTCCCCGAACCCGGCCAAGCCGGGGCATTGAGCCCGGAGCGCCGGCAGCCGTACAGAGCCGGCCTGCCCGCTTCAGGGTTCGCGGGCACAGAGGTAGGCGTCCAGGTCGGCGGCACCCTTGAGCATGGCGCGGCCCCGTGCGGACAGGCGGGCCCGCCAGTCGCGCAGGGTCGCCTCCAGCGGGGCGACGCCTCCGGCGGAGCGGACCTGGGCGATCAGCGGGGCGATCTGCTCCAGCAGGTAGCCGCCCCGCCTGAGCTGGAGGGCCAGCTGAACGTCCCGCACGTCGGCCGCGCTGTAGATCCGGTAGCCCGTCCGCGGATCGCGGCGCGGCCGGACCAGCCCAGCGTTCTCCCATTTGCGCAGGGTGGCGGGGCGGATGCCGAGCCTGCCCGCCAGGGGGCCGATGAACGTGTCGCCGCGCTCCTGCGGCACGGGCGCCAGATCGCGGAGCGCGCCTTCGACGGCCTGGAGGGTGCGGCGGTCGCCGAGAAGCTGCCCGTGGCTCTCGTCGATGAGCCGCAGCGCGTCCTCGGCGGCCCCCCGGTTGACCGCCTGCATGATCGACGTGGCCGTCTGGTGGCCGTGCCCCGGCACGAGGGCGAGGAACGCGCGCAGGGCCTGCGCGTGCAGCGGCGTATAGGTGCGGTAGCCGTGGACGGTGCGTTCGGCGGCGGGCAGGATGCCGGCGTCCTCGTAGTTCCTGATCGCCTGGGTGGACAGGCCGTGCTCGCGCGCCAGGTCCACTGGCCTCATGAATGCATCACCGATTGAAGGTTGTCGCGATGAAAGCGGGGGTTTTCCGATAAAAGCTTACACCGAGTGTTCAACGATACCGTTGAAGGCATGGATATCAGGGACACCGCCAGGCCGCTCGACGGCGCAGGCGTCTCGGCGTTCCTCCGGTCGCTGCCCGCCAAGCCCCAGCTGCTCGGCCTTGGCGAGGCCAGGCACTTCGTGGGGGAGCTGGGCGAGCTGCGCAACGAGATCTTCCGGCATCTGGTCGAGCACGAGGGCTACCGGTCGTTCGCCATCGAAAGCGACTGCCTCAAGGGCCTCGTGGTGGACGACTACATCGCGACGGGCGCCGGCACGCTCGACGACGTCATGGACCGCGGCTTCAGCCACAACTTCGGCACGCCCCCGGCCACCCGCGAGCTCGTGCGCTGGATGCGCGCGTACAACGAGGAGCATGAGGAGAAGCTCCGGTTCTTCGGGTTCGACGGGCCTCTGGAGTACTGGGCGGCGAGCCCGCGCGAGGCGCTCACCGCCCTGTCCGCTCTCCTCGACGGCCCGCTGCCCTGCTCCGGGGAGACCCTCGACGCGCTGCTCGGCCCGGACGAGCGGTGGACGAACGAGGCCACGGTCATGGACCCGTCCCAGTCGATCGGCCGGTCCGCCGACGCCCAGCGGCTGCGGCTGCTCGCCGACGAGCTGGTGGCGCTGCTCGACACGCAGCTCCCGCGGCTGAGCGTGAAGGACAGGGAGCGTGCGGCGCTGTACGGGCGTACCGCCGTCGGCCTGCTCCGCTACCATCACTTGATGGCCGACACGTCGCCGGGCCGCGTGGCGCGGCTGTCAGGTCAGCGGGACGCGATGATGGCCGCCAACCTCCTCGCCGTCGCCGCGCAGGGCCCGGCCCTCGTCTTCACCCACAATCTCCACCTGCAGCGGGACAAGAGCTTCATGCGGCTCGGCGACCAGCCGCTGGAGTGGTGGAGCGCGGGGGCGCTCACCGAAGCGCACCTGGGCAGCCGGTACGCCTACCTGGCCTCCGCCTTCGGCACGGTCGGCGACGACACCCCGCCGCCGGACACGCTCGAAGGCGTCCTGTCCACGCTCCCGTGGGAGCACTCTCTCGTCGACACCCGCCGCCTGGCCGAGGCCGTCACGGAGCCCGCACCGCGCGTCTCACGCGATTTCGCCTATTTCCCGCTGGACGCGGCCCAGCTCGGCTCGATCGACGGCGTCGTCTTCCTCAAACAGGCCGTCAAGCTGGACTGACAGGTGCGCGTCTCCGTACGGCCGGGCGCCCGCCGGCGCTCGCAAGGTAAAACGTCGGAGGCCGGCGATATGGTTCTGGGCCGTCACCGTCTGTCAGCCGCAGGCTCGTTCGTCGTCAGGTCGAGCGCGGCCTTCCAGCCCAGCGCAACCCCCAGAGCACAGCCTTCCAAGAGAAGCGGAGACGGATATGAACACAGTTCGTTCCAGCGACGGCACCGCCATCGCCTACGACCGGATCGGCGCGGGAACGCCGGTGGTCCTCGTCAGCGGCGCCTCATGCGCGCGGGCGGTCCACACCGAGCTCGCCGAGCTGCTGTCGGCGCGCTTCACCGTGCTGAACTACGACCGCCGCGGGCGCGGGGACAGCGGCGACACCCAGCCTTACGCGGTCGAGCGGGAGATCGAGGACCTGCACGCCGTGATCGGCGAGGCCGGCGGGGAGGCGGCGGTCTTCGGCAGCTCCTCGGGCGCGGTCCTCGCCCTGCGCGCCGCGGCGGCCGGCCTGCCCGTCACCCGGCTCGCGCTGTGGGAGCCGCCGTTCATGTCCGACCCGGACGCGCCGGGCCGCCAGGCCGATTACGCCGCGAGGCTCGGCGAGCTGCTCGGCGCCGGCCGAAGAGGCGACGCCATGGCACTGTTCATGCGGACCGTCGGGCTGCCGGAGGAGATGATCGCCCAGATGCGCCGGGCCCCGATGTGGCCGGATCTGGAGGCCCTGGCGCCCACCCTCGCCTACGACGCCGCCGTGATGGGCGACGCCACCCTCCCGACCGGGACGGCCGCCTCGGTGAAGACGCCCTCCCTCGTGCTCCACGGCGGCCGGACGGCTCCGTTCCTGGCCGACGCGGCACGCATGCTCGCCGCCACCCTGCCCGATTCACGGCTCCTTTCCCTGGCCGGTCTCGACCACACGGTGGAGGCGGACGTCGTGGGCCCCGTGCTGGCGGACTTCTTCGCCGGGTGACGGCTGGAGGAGCGGCAGCGGGACGATCTGCGGAGGGCGGCGCCCCGGCGGCGCGGCGAGAGCAGCCGGGGCGCCGCCGGATGTCACTGGCGGCCGACGTAGCTGACCATCGACGGCTGGCCGACCCGCTCGTCGCCCTTGTAGCAGGCCACGTCACGGACGATCGCGCTCCCGCCGGAGGTGGCCCACAGCGTCAGCAGGTTGCAGAACTCCGGGCCGGGCCCGAACGCGGTGACCTGCACGTCGTCCTGCAGCACGCCCACGGAGGGGAACATGACCAACCGTAGGCCCGTCCCGGCGGTCTGCACCGTGTTCACCGCGCCCTGCGAGTTGTAGTTCACCGCGGGCGGGACCGGCGCGTACGGCCCGGGGTTGCCGGGGGAGTTGTCGAAGGTGTAGCCGAAGTTCTTCGGCGGGATCGCCGCCCCCGTGATCGCCCGCTCACGCTGGTAGCTCAGCGTCCAGCCGCTGTTGACTGGCGCGTCGGTCACGTCGTGGCAGCGCACCTGGATCTTCTGCAGGCCGGCCGACGGCGCCCAGCCCCCCACCTTGCAACGGACCGGGATGCTTGAGTTCAGCGCGGTCACCTGGATTCCCCCGGCGTATCCCGTGGACCCGAGCCCGGGGAGGGTCACCGTCCACACACCGGTCGAGGTGGGCGTGACCCCGTTGACCGCCAGGGCGGAGTTGTACTGCGAGGCGATGGAGGCGCCGCCCCACACGACGTAGCCGTACGCCTGGGGGGCGCGCAGCGCGCCGGTGCTCTCGGCGAAGACGATGGAGAACGGCACGTGCACCGGCGACCCGCCGTACTTGTAGCAGCGGACGGCGACGATCTCGTCAGGCAAGGGCGCCCACCACTTCTCCACCTGGCACCAGACGGGGGCGGCCACCGCCGCGGTGACGTGGACGACGCCGCCGCTCGCGACGCCGATCAGCGGGAACTTCACGAACACCTCGCCCACCGCGCCCGGAGTGACCTGGACGCTTCCGGCCGGCCAGGTGCCCGCCTGGTGCGCCAGGTCCGGGACGCCTGAGGTGGTGTCGACGAAGGCGTACCCCCATCTGTTGGGCACGGACGCCTGCGCTCCGGTGGCCGGCGCCAGGGCCAGAGCGGTCGCGATGAGAGCGATGGCGAGCAACGCCCGCGTGATCGCGTTTCGTAACGTGCGCATGTCGTCCTCCGTGTCGTTCGGGGCGGGCATCCGAGGCTGGGCATCCGAGGGCGGGACCGAGAGTGGAACCCGAGGGTGGGCGTCCGGGGGTGGGCATCCGTACGTGACCGCGGCGCCGGGGGTGACCGGCCGGTCCGACCAGGAGGAGTGCGGGTTCACACTCCCTTCCCGGCCCTGTGATAACCCGCCGGCCGCCCACGATAAAGACCCAACCTTTCGACGGCGGCCAGGGGAGCGACCAAGGGGCTTTTCCCGGCTGTCCGGAAAGGTCCCGGGCTCGGCAGAGGGTCTTGAGGCGGTCAAAAATCGGATGAATCACAGCGGAGCACTTTCATACGCCTTCCCGGCACTCCGGCCCCCGGATCAGCACGCGGGCCGGGCACGTTTCGACCGGCGCCGAAGGGCCGGCGCCCTAGCGTCCATGAGGTGACTCACCGTCCTCCCACCTACGCCGAGGGGCTGTGGCGCGTCTCGCGCCACGCCGACGTCCGGGCCGTGCTCGCCGACCCGCGCTTCGTCGTCCCCGCCCCGCCTCCCGCCCCGCCTTCCGCCACCGGGACGGCCGGCATGGGCTGGCTCCGGAGCGCCGTCAGCAGATTCGCCAACGGGCCGGAGCACGCCCGGCGGCGGGCCCGCGCCGGGAGCCTGCTCGCCCCGCTCGACCTCCACGGGCTACGGGCGGAGGCGTTCGGCCACGCCTCGGCCGAGCTCAGCCGGACCGACCCGATCGATGTCATGGACCGCCTCGCCCGGCGGGTGCCCGTCGGCGTGCTGTCCACGGCGCTCGGAGTGCCGGAGGAGCGCCGCGAGGATGCGGTCGCCGCCGTGACCGCGATCGCCGCCGCCTACCACCCGCCCGGACACGCCCCTGCCTCAGGCGACCGGCGAACAGCGGAGGGCGATCGGGGGGTGGCCGCGCTCGCCGCGCTGCTGGGCCATCCGGGTCCGGAACGGCTCGCCGCCGTCGCGGGCCTGCTGGTCCAGGCGTGCGACGCGACGGCGGGGCTGATCGGCACGACGCTCATCCTGACCACCTCACCGCCTCCCGACCCCCGCGCCCCCCGCGACCCCCGCGCCCCCCACGGGCCCCGTGGACCCGCCGGACCCCCGGCGCGATGGCCGGTGGAGGCGCTGCTGGCCGAGTCCCTCCGCTACGACCCGCCCGTACGGCTCACGCGCCGCACCGCCACCGTGGACACGGTGCTCGGCGGCGCCGCCGTACCGGCCGGAGCCGTGCTCGTGCTCGACCTCGCGGCCGCCAACCGCGACCCTCACGCGTTCCGCGACCCGGACCGGTTCGATCCCGGACGTGAGCGCGACCCCGGCCACCTGGGCTTCGGCGGCGGCCTGCGGCCGTGCCCGGGAGACGGCGTCGCGACGGCCCTGGCCGCCGGGGTCGTGGAGGCCGCGCGAGGGCACGTCCGGGCCGAGCCGGAGGACGGGTACGAGCCGTCACCCAACCTCCGTGTCCACTCCCGGCTCATCCTGCGGCGGCCCGGCCGTCCCGACGGCCGCCTCCACGGGGGTCCCCATGAGTGACCGCGCCCGGCGCTTCCGCGCGCTGCACCATGCTGACCGGCCGCTCGTGCTGCCCAACGCCTGGGACCACGCCTCCGCCGCCGCGCTGGCCGCGGCCGGCTTCTCCGCCGTCGGGACCACCAGCCTCGGGGTCGCCGCGGCGGCGGGCAAGCCGGACGCCACCGGCGGCACCCGGGAGGAGACGCTCACGCTGGCCCGGCGGCTCGCCGCCCTGCCCTGCCCGGTGACGGTCGACATCGAAAGCGGGTTCGGCGGCACGCCCGCCCAGGTGGCCGAGCTCGCCGCCGAGCTGGCGGCGGCGGGGATCGCGGGGATCAACATCGAGGACGGGCGCCCCGACGGCACACTGGCCCCGGTCGCCGGCCGGTGCGAGACGATCGCGGCGGTCAAGTCCCGGGTGCCCGGCCTGTTCGTCAACGCGCGCACGGACACCTTCTGGCTGGGGGACGGGTCGATGTCGCAGACCCTCACCCGCGCGCGGGCCTACGCGCGGGCGGGCGCGGACGGAGTGTTCGTGCCCGGCGTCGCCACCGACGACGACATCCGGGCAATCGTGGACGCGGTGCCGCTGCCGCTGAACGTGCTGTTCCTCCCCGGACGGCACACGGTGCCCGCGCTGGCGGCGCTCGGGGTGCGCCGGATCAGCACCGGCTCGCTGCTGCTGCGCGCCGCTCTCCACGCCGTCGTGACGACCGCCCGGGCCGTCGCGGACGGGGGCCGGGTGCCCGCCGGTCTTCCGTCGTACGCGGAGGTGCAGGCGCTGGCCGCAGGCGATGATCCGGAGGCCGGCACATGAACGGAATATAGCCTCCGCCTTGACGCGCACTTAACCGTCTCACAGAGTGATATCCGCTGATCAGCGACCGAACTGTGACCTAACTCCTGGGGATATTGCACATATGAGTGGCAACCGCGAATAAGGTCTTAAGGTGCCCTTGGCTCTCATGGGGAGAGGTTGTGCTGAGCACTAATACTCGTTCGAGACTGCCGATCGCCGGGCTGGCCGTGGCCCTGGCAGCGGTTCTGTCGGCATGCTCCGGCGGGTCGGGCTCGCCCGGATCGCAGGGAGGCGCCGGGAGCGCCGCGACGCCTCAGGTGCCGGCGCCCACCATAAAGATCAGCCCGGCGACGGGCACCGCGAAGGTGCGCCCCGACAAGTCCGTGGTGGTCGCCGCCACCAACGGCTCACTCGAAGAGGTCACCGTCGAGGCGGACGGAGACCAGGTCGAGGGCGAGTTCAACGAGGCCCACACGAAGTGGACCTCCAAGCAGCCGCTCAAGCCGTCCAGCAAGTACACCGTGTCGGCCAAGGCCACCGGCAACGGCGGTCCGGCGACCGCGACCAGCCAGTTCAGCACGCTCAAGCCGAAGGTCGAGCTGGCCGTCGCGGACGTCACCCCCGGTCTCAAGGGCGAGACGGTCGGCGTCGGCATGCCGATCATGGTGACGTTCAACCAGCCGGTGTCCGACAAGGCGGCGGTGGAGCAGGCCCTGGAGGTGGACGCCCAGAAGCCGGTGAAGGGCGCCTGGCGCTGGATCAACGACAAGCTGGTCATGTACCGCACGGCCAAGTACTGGCCCGCGCACCAGACGGTGAAGTTCACCGCCCATCTGACCGGCGTGCACGGCGGGCGGGACATGTACGGCACCAAGGACCGCACCACGACCATCAAGATCGGTGCGGCGTGGATCAGCTCGGTCAGCACCCGGACGCACAAGATGATCGTGCGCAAGGACGGCAAGGTCGTCCAGACCATGAAGATCAGTGCTGGTAAGGGCGGCACCCGCGAGTACACCACCACCAGCGGCGTCCACCTGACCATGGAACGCGGCAACCCGGTGACGATGATCTCCCCCGGCAAGAAGGAGGGCGACCCGGGGTACTACAAGGAGATCGTCAACTACGCCGTGCGGATCTCCAACAGCGGCGAGTACGTCCACAGCGCCCCGTGGTCGGTCGGCTCCCAGGGTTACGCCAACGTCAGCCACGGCTGCATCAACGCCCATCCCACCCAGGCGAAATGGTTCTACGAGAACTTCCACCGCGGTGACGTCGTCAAGGTCGTCGGCACCAACCGGGCGCTGGAGTGGAACAACGGCTGGGGTTTCTGGCAGATGTCGTTCAAGCAGTGGAGCAAGGGCAGCGCGCTCGAGTCGTGAGCGCGTCGCGGCCCCGTCGCCGCCTCCCGGCCGCGCCTCGACGGTGCGCCGGGAGCGCGGACGGGCCGCGCGACGGTGACGCCGCTGCGGCGTCTGTTACTGCAGACCCCACTTGAACAGGGCGAACGCGCCGATTATCTTCAAGGCCATCAGGCCGAGCACGACGCAGAACACGATCAGCGCGGGCTTGTGCTCGAAGTGCTTTCCCTCCTTCAGGGGAGGGCGCTTGGCCACCCGGTCGGCGATGCGCTCTTCGATCGGTTTGCGGTGGAACATGGGTCCAGGCTAGCGCCCTCCTCACCCGCCTCTCCTGGCCGGGGAAACCGCCCGCGCGTGGGTGCCCGTCGGGGCCGCGGTCGGGCAGGATCGTCTCCGCAGTGTCCGCGCACCGGTCCTCCGACGGGGGCGCCGCGACCGTGAGGAGAACGTGTGAAGTATCTGCTGATCATCCACAACAACCCGGCGTTGCTCGGCTCCCTCCCGAAGGAGGAGCTGGACGCCATGATGAACGCTCACGAGCCCTTCCAGCAGGCGCTCAAGGAGTCGGGGGAGCTGGTCGGCTTCGTCGCGCTCGCCGACGCGGCCGACAGCCGGGTCATCCGCGTCCTGGACCAGGTCCCGGCGGTGACGGACGGGCCCTTCGTGGAGGCCAAGGAGTATCTGGCCGGTTTCTACGTGGTCGACTGCGACAGCTTCGACCGCGCCGTGGAGCTCGCCGGGCGCATGCCCGAGGCCCGCTATCAGGGTGTCGAGGTGCGGCCTGTCCTGGCGGAGTCGGGCCTCGGGGCGTAGCCTCCCGCCGTACAACCCTTGTCACGGGCCTGCGGCCTGCCGGGCGCGCAGAGCCCGGAGCTTGTGGCGGTTGCCGCAGCGCTCCATCGCGCACCAGCGCCGGGCGCCTGGCCGGGACGAGTCCACGAACACCAGCGGGCAGTTGTCGCCCGCGCACTCGCGGATGCGCCCGGAGAGCGGGCCGGACAGCAGCTCGATCATCTCCCGCGCCAGCGTCGACAGCGCCTGCGTCGCCCGCACCGGCGTCGCCCACGCCGCGGCCGTCTCCTCGGCCGCCAACTCGCCGACCAGTTCGGGGACCAGTTCGGGGACCAGCGGCGCCGCGGCCGCGGCGCGGTTGATGGTGGCGACCGCCCCGGCGGGCAGGGGGCGACGCGCCGCCCGGGCGTGCGCCGCGTCCCAGATCGCCTGCCGCAGGGCCTTGGCCGCGATCAGCTCGCGGGCTGTCACGGGGACCGTCATGACCGCGGCCAGCGGCGGCTCGGCCAGCCATTCACCAAGGTCGGCAGGCTCGTGGAGGGTCTCGAACACCGCATAGCGGCCCTCGCCGCCTGTGTGAGCGAAGTCCAGGCAGACGGCGCCGGCATCGAACCGGAACGACCCTCCCTTGGGATCGTGCAGGACCCGTCCGGTTGTGCTCGCTCGCATGAAACCACTATAACTGGTGTTTATCGACACCCCTATTAGTGGTGTCGTCGTCAGAGGAGGCAGCAAATGGGTGTACGGCACATCAACCCCGAGGGACTCCACCGCAGCCCGGCCTTCAGCCAGGCCGTCGTGGTCGAACAGCCGGCGAAAACGATCTATATCGGCGGGCAGAACGGCGTCGGCCCCGACGGCAAGGTCGTCGGCACCACGGTCGGAGAGCAGACCGGCCAGGTGCTCCGCAACCTCGCCACCATCCTGGAAAGCGAAGGGGCGAGCCTGGCGAACATCGTGCACTGGACGATCGCCGTGGTGGAGGGTCACGCGTTCGACGAGGGTCTCGCCGCCTTCCAGCAGGCGTGGAACCCCGCCGACCCGCCGCCGGCCATCACGGTCCACGTCGTCGCCGGTCTGGGCCCCGAGTTCCTCGTCGAGATCGACGCCGTCGCCGTCGTATGACGCCTCGGGGTGGCCTCGCAGCAACAGCCATAGGTCCAACGAAGTAGCGTCCGAACTGCGTTTATGCGGGTTACTCGGACGGGGGTCGATCTCCACGACCACGGTCCGCGCCGGTTCGGTGCGTTCGGCCGAGGATCTGGTCACGGCTTGGACATCGGTGAATCGGCCCACCCTGAAAGCCGTCCACGGGTCCGACAGATCTGGTGTTCTTGACAAATAAGATCGTCGGTGGCAGTGTTGGGGGCATGGAGAGCGTGGCGGTGATCGTGGATGCGGCGGCGGCCGA
>NZ_JBEZDW010000060.1:0-30997 GCF_040802045.1 Microbispora sp. NPDC049125
ACACCGCCGCCGACTCCGGCACCCCACCCTCAACCAACGCCGCAACCGCCCCCACCACCCGCTCCACCAACACCCACGACGGAACCGCATCACCAGCACCGACCCGATCATGATCCCGGGTCGGACAACCAGCGGGATCGTCTTCCCCGACTGGACTGGAATCTGCGACCGGGGCGCCATCTCCGGCGGAAGAGGTGCTGCCAGCGCGGGCGCCCCCACCTCCGGCAGGCACATCCCCACCAGACCCCGAATTTCCGGCCCAGGCCAGGCCATGCAGCGGGTCGCACACTGGCACGCAGCTCGGCCCAGGCGGAGGCTCGCTCGCATCCCCATCGCTCCGCCGGCCGGGAACCGGCGGCCACCCGCCTCCACCGGGCACACCAGTGGGGGCATCGGACGGGACCTCGGTGGGTGTGCGGGCGGACCGCTGGAGGGCGTCGACACGCCGCGCGGCGGACCCCTCGGACGACCACATCGACGCACGCTCCATCAAATCCGTCCACCACTGCGGACCCAACGACGGCGGCGGTGCATCACCGGACCCGAAAAGCTCCATCACACACCCTCAATCGAAAACATGTGCTAATTATCGCATGCGCAAAGTGATCGAACAACTCCAAGCTGTGATCACAGTTGCCGGTTCGGCGGCCAAAGCGCACCGGCAGCGGGCGAGTTCGTGTGCAGCATGAGTCGCCTGTAGCAGGCCGAGCCCGCCGTTCTGCACAAGTCGACGAACTCAGGCTTGCCCGCTTGAGGAGGCCGTCCTTCCCCTGAGCGGGGATCGACGCGTCCGCCACCGCTGCGCAGCTGGAGGCCGGTCTGCCCGGCTCAGCCGTGACCACCTGACGTTCGCCGACCAGGTAGCGAACCGTTCGCCGACATACGGGACGTCCGACGTAGAGCCGGTCCGACGGGGCGCGAACGCGGCCGGTCGTCGATGTGCAGGAGGTCCGATGAGGCGCGCACGCGGCCCGGCGTCGTGGGTCGCCGGTTGTCCGGTCGGTCCCGCGCCGTAGAGGCGCTGACGCGAGGCCTTTCCGTCGCAGCGTGTCGATTCCGTGAGCGCATAGTTATCCGTTGGAAGATCGACGGACGACCGGGCACGTGTCTTCATTGAGGCATCTGTCGCTGAAGCGAGGTGCGTGTGACCTGTCGGACCTCGATAGCCTGGCTCGCCCATCCAGTCACGGCGGCCGGGGTGGCCGTGCTGCTCGTCAACGACCATGTGCTCAAACGCCTGTGGCCGGGCCCGGTCACAGGCAAGCTGAGCGATCTCGCCGGGATGCTGGTCGCGCCGCCGCTGCTCACACTGCTCGCGTGGATCCTCCTGGAAGGCGCCACGGGGCGCGGGGTGCCGTCCCCGCGCCCGCTGGAGGGCGGCGCCCCGGATCCGGTCGAGCGGCGGGTCGCCGTGGCGGCGATCGCGCTCACGGGAGCGCTGTTCACGCTCATGAAGACGACAGCGGCCGGGGCAGAGGCGGCGGCCCGCATGTGGGGCGTGTTCACGCCCGGCTCCCGGGTGGTCGCCGACCCCACCGACCTGATCGCGCTTCCGGTCCTGGCAATCGCCTTGCTGACATGGGGCAGGGCCGCTCGCCGTCCCGTCAGGACCTCGACGGCACGGCGCGTCCGTGTCCTGGTCGTCGTCCCCGCCGCCGTCTTCGCGGTCGCCGCCACCAGCGCGTATCCGCGTAGCCCGGCCGCCCTGTCCGTGGAGGTGCGGGACGCGGCGATCATCGTGGACATCGACGGACCGGCAGACATCAAGGATCGGCGTCTGGCCACGACCGACGAGGGCCGGTCCTGGCACCGATGGACGAGTCCGTCCCTCAACGCTCCCATGGCGAGCGGATGCGTGCCAGGTGACCCCCGGCGCTGTTACCGGATCTCTCCGGGGCGGCTCGGCGTCGAGCAGTCGACGGACGGGGGTACGGCGTGGAGCACGGCCTGGGAGATTTCCCCGGGAAGGCAGGTATGGCTCGACCGCGGTTATGACGGCCAGGACGAGACGATCAAGGCCGGCCGGGCGGTGTCGCGGGCCCTCGTCGTGCTCACCGTGCCCGGGGGGCATGTCGTGGCGGTCGCGAACGGCACCGACGGCGTTGTCATCCGCGACACGTCGGGACGGTGGCGGCGCCTGGGCTTGACCGGTGACCAGAGCGCTTTCGCGGAAGAGGCCGCCGCCCCGGTCTCCGCCATGGGAGACCTGATCGAGCGCGAGATGTGGATCGCGCTGCTCGCCGCGTTCACTGTGCTCCTTGTAGGCCTTGCGCTCGGCGGAGCCGTGCAGGCGTCGCCCGTCGCCTTCCCCGTCTGCGGCGCTCTGCTGTGGCTGGGGGCGCTCATGATCACGACCAGCGCCGGGACGGCGGCGTTGTTCACGGGGCCGGCGGGATTCGTGCTTCTCATCTGCGGCGCCATCGGCGTGATGATCACTTGGTCCGCGGCCGGAGCCAAGGTCCGGGGTGGCGGGCTCGCGTTCGCGTCAGCCGCCCTCGTCTTCGCCGCCATCTACCTGCCTTTCCTGGGATGGAGCGCGGGGTGGCCGGACGCCCACGGCACCGCCTCCGCAGCGGGCCTATGGCTCTCGGCCGCAGTGCTGGTGGCGAGCGCCGGCCAGGCCGTACGGTCCCGGCGGAGGAGGCGGGCCGCTCGCACGGGCAAAGAGCGGGAAAAAGCTCTGTCCGGGCGGAAGACGGCATGATTCGGTCACCCCGTCGCCTATCGGAGGCGTGACCGTCGGCTCAGGCGCCCGGCCGCCGCCGATCGTGCCCGCCGCGATGCGTAACGGTGCCTTTGCCGCGAGGAGGGCCCGGATCGAGGCCGGCGTGACGGAACGGCGTCTGTCGGCTGTGGCCTGGTCATTTGCCCGAGATCGGGTATCGCGGCGATGGGTACCTCTCCTCGTGGGGGGATCGCCATGAAGAAGATCGTCGCTGTCGCCACGCTCGCCGCGATGACCACGCTGGGCATGGTCGCCGCCGGTAACGACGGTCAGGCGCGGACCGGCCCGTACGCGGGAGAGCCCGGCCCGTGGCAGAACCCGGCCTTCGGCGGGCAGCCGAAGCCGACGGAGCAACCTGAGCAGACTGAACAGTCTGAGCAGCCCGGACAGCCCGGAGAGCCTGAGCAGTCTCAGGGAGAGCCTGAGCAGTCTCAGGGGCAGGCGCAGCCTGAGCCGAAGGAGCAGCCGGGCGGGCCGACCCTGCGTACGGCGCGGCAGGAGGTCAGCCGGGACCAGTTCGAGATCCTCATGGGGCAGTGCCGCTACGCCGACACCGAGGACGCGCGGTGCCAGTGCCGTGCCGACGTGCGGGAGCGGTACAGCGTGGGAGAGCACAACCCGTTCCTCGACTGCCGCACCTATTCGAGCGTCTCGGTGTGCGGCAATCTCAACCTCAGTCCGCGTGAGCAGGCCTGCGTCCGGGAGGCGGTCAACGGCGGCCTGACCGCGCGCCGTGCCGAGGTGGAGTGCTACGCGTTCCGCTGATCACGCCTGATCGGCATCGCGAGGGCTCCGCGGGCATGGCGATCATCGGAAACGGTTCGGGCGCCGACGTTTCGGTCGATCCCCAACATGGAGTGATCTACCCTTCGGGGGTGGACGCCAACAGTCAGGGCGCCGCCGATCTCCTGCGAGCCCTTATGCGTACGGCGGCGCGATTCAGCGAGATGGGCCGATCCCTGTCTCAGGACTACTTCCCCCATGTCCGCTCCATGCCCGTCTCCGACCTGGCCGGTCGTGCCGTACGGCTGGGCGCCGAGGTGGCGCTCCCCGGGCACGAGCTCGTCTTCGAGATGAACGTCGCCGTGGGCGACGGGGAGTTCACCGTCAGGGGCGATCTGGTGCTGGACGGCGAGGAGACCTATCTCGACCTCCCCTTGGTCACGACGGCCGACGCCGGGCTGCTCGCCGAGCTGCTCGACCGCTACGCCGAGGAGCTCACCACGCCCGCCCGGTGGCATGTCGGCAGGCTGATGGAGGCGTGCGGGTCCGACACCTGAGCCTCCCGCCGCGGGCTCAGCGGTTCACAGCGCCTGAAGACCCTGGAGCACCTCGCGGAGGAGCCGCTCCTCGGGAAGCTGCGCGACGGTCGCCGGTGGCCGGGCCGTGATCAGGCCCTGGTCGCGCAGGTCGCTCAGCAGGATCCGCACGACGTTGAGCGACAGGCCCATGTCGGAGGCGAGGTCCGCCACCGAGGCGGCGGACCCGCACAGCTCCAGGATCCGCACGTGCTCGGGGGTGAGCCCGGCCGTTCGCTCGTACGCCGAGGGGGTGGTCTTGACGATGGTCATCAGGTCGAACTCGGGACCCGTCGGACGGGTCCGCCCCCGGGTGAGGGTGTAGGGGCGCAGCAGCGGGCCGAACTCCTGCTCGCTCACGACTCCTCCTGTGCGCGCTGCCAGCCGGCCTGGAACGACGAGTACACGTCACGACGCTCCTCGCGGAGCTGCGGCGCCAGGCTCGACTGCCGGACGCGTTTGGGCAGTGTGTCCTCCGCCGCCGGAGGGCCGGAGGGGGAGGTCAGCGCGAGCGCGGGCGCCGAGACGGGCGCCGGCGGCGCGAGCCGATCGGCGGTGAAGGGCCGGGCCGTGGCGTCGACCACCAGCTCCTTCGGGATGAGGACGACCGCGCTGGTCCCGCCGTACGGCGAGGGCCGCAGCGATACGCGGACACCGTGCCGCCTGGCCAGCAGTCCGACGACGAACAGCCCGAGCCTGTCGCTGTCGGCCAGGTCGAACTCCGGCGGGTTGGCGAGCCGCTCGTTGAGGTGGGTCATCTCCTCCGGGGAGATGCCCAGCCCGCGGTCCTCCACCTCCAGGGCGAAGCCGCGCGCGACCGCCTCGCCCCGCACGTGGACCTGGTTGTTCGGCGGCGAGAAGATCGCGGCGTTCTCGATCAGCTCCGCGAGCAGGTGGACGAGGTCGGTGACGGAGCTGCCGACGAGCGCGGGGCCCTGCGGCACCGTGATCGCGACCCGCAGGTAGTCCTCGACCTCCTCGACCGCGGCGCGGACCACGTCGTACAGGCTGACCGGGTTGCGCCAGCCGCGCCCGGGGGCGGAGCCGGACAAGATGATCAGGCCTTCGGCGTGGCGGCGCATGCGAGTGGTCAGGTGGTCGACGCCGAACAGCCGCTCCAGCAGCTCCGGGTCGGTGATCTCCTGTTCGAGCCCGTCGAGCAGGGAGAGCTGGCGCTGGAGCAGCGACTGGCTGCGCCGCGCCAGGTTGAGGAAGGCGTTGTTGACGCCCTTGCGCAGCTTTGCCTGGCCGACCGCGGCCTCGACGGCGGTGCGCTGCACCGAGGTGAACGCGTTGCCGACGCTCTCCACCTCCACCGTCTCGGCCTGTTCGACCAGCGGCGGGGTCTCCGCCGCCACGTCGACGTCCTCGCCGCGCCGCAGGCGGTCGACGACGCCGGGAAGCCGCCGGTCGGCGAGCTCCAAGGCCGCCTCGTGCAGGCCGCCAAGCTCGGAGGTGAGCTTGCGGGCGAACCGGAAGGAGATGAACCCGGTCGCGAGCACCGCGATAAGGCCGAGCAGTCCGGCTGCGGCGATGCGGAACAGCACGGTCTGCGCCAGCGGAAGCGCCCGGGCGGCCAGCGTCCTGCTGGCCACGGCGCCGTCGTCGCCGAGCTCCTGGACCAGCGCCTCCCCCGTCGTCGGCCAGGCGAGGGCGTCCGACGGCAGGGGCTTGCCGGGCGTGACGCGGCTGAAGACGTCGTCTTCCATGGCGACGAACGAGGTGTAGAGCGGTGAGATGTTCAGCGCGGCGAACGGCTTGCTCAGCTCGGCGTCGAGCGGGCCGGTGCCCAGCTGGTAGAGCTGGCGGCGCTTGGCGACCAGGCCGGCGAACACGTCCCGGTCGGACTGCGTCATCCGCCCGGCGGAGAACGCCCCGGTGATCAGCGCCGACTGCTGGCTGGCGATCTCGCGGCTGCGGTCGATCAGGATGACGGCCTTCGTCTGCTCGACGAGGTCGAGGTCCGGGGAGATCATCAACCGGTCGTAGGCCTGGAAGCCGATCTCCGTGAGGGCGCTGTACTCCTCCACCGCGTCGGGCCGGGACAGGCTGCGGTCGTCGACCTGGCCGCGTAGGCCGCTGAGCCGGTGGACCCGGCTGAGCAGCTCCTGCACCCGGTCCCACATGGCCGGCGGCGTCTGGCTCCTGGCGTCCTGCGACAGCCGCTCCAGGGTGGCGGCGGCGGCGTCGGTCCTCCGGCGTTGGGTGTCGAGGTCGCTGCGGAGCCCGATGGCCGTGCTGAGGTAGTGGACCGACACGAACCGCTCGTGCTGAAGCTCCGCGATCACGCCTCGGACGGGGACCACGACGTTGTCGTAGACCGCCTGGATCCTCAGCAGCTCCAAACCCCGCTCAATTGTGACGGCCGCGAGGAACCCCCAGATGACAACCAGCGCCGTCACCGGCACGAGCAGGATCGTGAAAATCTTGTAGCGAATGGACCGTTTCCGACCAGCCATGGGACCCGCCCGTCGGTTACACCTGTGTTAATAGTGGCGAAACCATAGCAATGCGTGAGTGATGCTACCAGGGATAGTCCTAAACCCGTTATATAAGACGTCACTAATTGGCGGGGCTTGTCGCGTTCCACCAGGTAGACGGCTTGCCACATGTGTCTGGTTGTCAGACAATCAGACCATGGTGCAGATGCCCGGACCGCTCGCCGTCGTCGCGGCCGCCGTCCTGTGGGGTACGGCCGGCACCGCCGGAACGCTGGCGGACGCCGATCCCGTCTCCCTGGCCGCCGCCCGGCTCGTGCTCGGCGGGGCCGTGCTGGCGGCCCTGGGTCTGGCTCCGGCCGCTCGCAGAGGAGCCGCTCGCAGAGGAACGCCCCGCGGAGAAGCCGCCCGCCGAGACGCCGCCCGCGGAGGAGCCGCTCCCCAAGGAGCCGCCCCCCGAGGAGCCGCGGGCTCGCGAGCCGCAAGGGGCCGTCTCGCGAAGGGCGGCGTGGTGGCGCTGGTCCTGGGAGCGGTTGCCGTGGCCGCCTACCAGCTGTGCTTCTTCGCGGCCGTCGGCAGGACGGGGGTGGCCGTCGGCACCGTCGTGGCGATCGGCAGCGGGCCGGTTTTCACGGGGATGCTGTCGTGGCTCATCGACCGCAGGCCGCCGAGCCGCCGCTGGACCCTCGCGACGGCCGTCGCCATCGCCGGCTCCGCCGTACTGATAACAGGAGGGCAGGCGGGCGGCACCGACGCCGTGGGCGTCGCCCTGGCCCTGCTCGGCGGGCTGCTGTACGCCTTCTACGCCGTGGTCGCGTCCCGTGCCATCAGCGGGGGATCGGAGCCCGCCGTCGTCATGGGCGCCCTGTTCGGCGGCGCGGCGGTGATCATGCTGCCGGTGCTCGTCGCCACCGGCCCCGGCTGGCTGGCGCAGCCCCGCGGCCTGCTCACCACGCTCTATCTGGGCTGCGCGGCCACCGCCCTCGCCTACCTGCTGTACGGCCGGGGGTTGCGGACCACCCCGGTGGCCACGGCGGCGACGCTCGCGCTGGCCGAGCCCGCGGTCGCCGCGCTGCTCGGCCTCGTCGTCCTGCGCGAGCACCTTTCCGCGCTCTCGTGGGCGGGCCTGGCGTTGCTGGCGGTGAGCCTGGCCGCGGTGGCCCGCCCGGGCAAGGAGGCGCCCTCCGGCTTGCCGGAACGCGCCCCCGCGCGTCTGGGCTCGGCGTCGTGACCGCCCTGCGGCCCGTCTCCACCGTCGAGGCGCTCGCCGCCGCGCTGCGCGAGCGGGTGCTGTCCGGGGACATCGAGCCGGGGAGCACGCTGCCGGAGCAGGAGCTGTCCGCCAGGTACGGCGTCGCCCGGCCGACGGTCCGGGAGGCGCTGGCGCTGCTCGTCCATGAGGGTCTGCTGCGGCGCGAGCGCAACCGCAGCGCCCACGTGCCGCGCCTCACGCCGGCCGACCTCGCCGACCTCATGTACGTGCGGGGGCCGCTGGAGGAGCTGATGGCCGGGGCGCTCAACGGACGCCGAGTCCCGTCGGCCGAGGCGGCGTTCGCCCGCCTGGCGGCCCTGCCGTCCGAGGCCCCCTGGGCCGCCGTCGTCGCCGGGCACATGGCGCTGCACGAGGCGCTCGTCGCCGCCGTCGGGAGCCCCCGCCTGGTGCGCCTGTACGGTTCACTGGCCGCCGAGACCAGACTGGGACTCGTGGGCCTGCGGCACGCCTACGCCGAGCGTCACGAGCTGGCCGCCGAGCACCGGGAACTGCTGCGCGTCATCGCCGAGGGGACCCCGGAGGCCGCCCGCCGCGCCGTACGGGACCATCTGCGGTGGCGGGACCGCTGAGCCGTTCGGCGCCCGGGTCACGGCGACGCCTTGCCGTGAGCGCCTCCCAGTCGTCACAATCGCGCCCATGCACGGCAACCGAGTGCCGGACTCATATGTGTACGTCACCGAAGAGGGCGTGACGCGCCACTACGCCGACGGCAGCGTCGAGGCCCTCGCGTGGGAGGACGTCGTCGAGGTGAGGGTCGGCGGGCAGACGCCCCACGACGAGCCCTCCGACGAGCCCGGCGACGTTCTCATAGTCCTGCTCGACCGTGACGGCGAGGGGTGCGTCGTCCCGCGTTCGGCGACCGACGCGAGCTTCCTGGCACGGCTGAGATACCTCCCGGACTTCGACCTCGACCGGCTCAGCACGGCGGTCGACCGCGCCGCCGACGACGGGTACGTCGTCGTGTGGCGCAGCCCCGATCCGCCTTCGCCCCTGCCGGACCTCGAATACGACTGAGACCGATACGACTGAGACCGATACGACTGAGGCGCCGTCAGTCCCCGTGCCTGCCCGCGCCCGATCGGAAACGCTCGACGCCGGCGAGGTGGCCCGCCCTGAGAGAGGCCACGCCGTACCGGAACTCGGCGGCGAGCGCCTCGTCCTCGGGCCTGCCCTCCTGTTCCAGCACGGACATGCGGTCTCCGCGCAGGCACTCCTGCGGCAGCGCCGCCAGCGTGCGCGCGAGCTCCTGCGCTGCCTGCCGGGCGGTGCCCGGGGCGACCACGCGCGTGACGAGCCCCATCTCCAGCGCCTCGGCCGCGGGCACGGCCCTGCCCGTCAGGATGAGGTCGAGGGCGCGGCCGGTGCCGACGAGCCGGGGCAGCCGCACCGTGCCGCCGTCGATGAGCGGCACACCCCACCGCCGGCAGAACACGCCGAACGTCGCGTCCTCGGCGGCCACCCGCAGATCGCACCAGAGCGCGAGCTCCAGGCCCCCGGCGACCGCGTAGCCCTCCACGGCCGCGATCACCGGCTTCGACAGGCGCAGTCGCGTGGGCCCCATCGGGCCGTCGCCGTCCGGCTGGACCCGGTTGCCCCGCTCCCCGCCCACCGCGTGCAGGTCGGCGCCGGAGCAGAACGTGCCGCCCGCGCCCCACAGCACGGCGACCGAGGCGTTCTCGTCGGCGTCGAACGCGCGGAACGCCTCGGCGAGGGCGTGGGCCGTCTCCCCGTCGACGGCGTTGCGTACCTCGGGGCGATCGAGGATCACGGTCGTGACCGGGCCGTCCCGGTCGATGCGTACGGACATGTCCAGAATCTAGTTCCGCGGCGGCGGCGCCGGGGTCACCTGACGAGGGAGATGTCGTGCTGTCCTCCCCGGTCGGCGAGGTAGCGGTCGAGCGTGTCGGTCCTGATCGCCGTGGCCAGCTCGGCTGTCGCGGCGTCGTCCAGCAGGACCACGCTCGACCCGTGGACGGTGGGGGTGCCCGCGACGGGGAGTGTGGTGGCCAGCAGGTCACCGCCCCGGACGTCGCGAAGCTCCAGGGCGAGGCTTCGCAGTGTGCCCATGCTGACGCCCGAGTCGACGGTCATCGAGCTCGTGAGCGCCTGGAGGAAGCCGTCCAGCGCGATGGGGTTGGTCAGCGTCCCCCCGCTAATCGCCTTTTCGGCCATGGCGCGGAGAAATGCCTGCTGGCGTTTGATGCGGTCGAAATCGCCGCCCGGCAGGCCGTAGCGCTGGCGCACGAAAAGCAGCGCCCGCTCGCCTTCGAGATGGACCCTTCCCTGCGGCCAGGTCACGTTGTTGGCGGGGTCGTGTGCCTCCCGTGTTACGTAGAGGTCAACGCCGCCTAAAGCTTTGCTCATCGCGACGAAGCCATTGAAGTCAAGCGCCGCGAAATGGTCGATGCGTACCTTCAACAGCTTTTCGACGGTGTTCACGAGTAGCCGAGGGCCACCGTACGCGTACGCAGCGTTGATCTTGTCCCTGCCGTGGCCGGTGATCGTAACATACGAGTCCCGCGGGACGGCGACGAGGAAGATCCGCTTACGGTCGGCGGGGATGTGCGCGATCATGATGCTGTCGGACCTCTGGTGGCCGCCCTCGCCGGGCCGCCTGTCCGCTCCGACGATGAGCCAGTTCCGCGCCTCGCCGGCCACCTTGGCGGGCCTGTCCCACTCGGCGGGGAAGACCTCCCGCACGCGCCGGATGTTGTTGTCGTACACGTACTGGCGCTGCATGACCACGGCGAACAACGCCGCGAGCGGGAGCAGCAGGACGAGCGACACGATGATCGGCACCCGGCGCCGCCGGGCCCCTCGCGCGGCCGGGGTGGGGGTGGATGACGGCTCCGAAGTGCTCACGTGAGGGGTCCAATGGTCGCTTCCGTTGTATGACGCTGTATGCCGCCGTATGCCGCGAAAAGTAATAGACAAGGCGGGCCGACCGTAAGTCGCACTTTCGGCGACCGCCTCCCGTGAGAATTCGGACCCGTCGCCGACCACTCTGTCCAGTACAACAAACGTCCAGATGTGGACGTGTAGGCAAACTTCCGCCAAACTTAGCCCATCTATAGGATCGTTCCAACCGGCGAATTGTGAGAGACGGGTGAACCGGCAGGGCCGTGGCGCGTCCTTTTCTGACGATCGACCGAAGGCACGGGCGAGGGCAAATGGACATTGTCGTGAACGACGCGCTGCTCGCGGCGCGCGAACACTCGAGCAGAGTCACCTGGCCACGGCGCTACATCCGGCGGGTGGTCGTCGGCGACGCCCTGGCCGGAGTACTGGCGGTGAGCGGGGTCGCCGCCGTGCGAAGCTTCACGTGGCACATCGGGCCGCTGGAGGGCGCGCTCGCGGTCGCGCTCATCGCGACCTGGCCGCTCGCGATCAGGCTGATCGGCGGCCATGACATCCGCAACATCGGAGACGGCGCCGAGGAGTACCGGAAGGTCTTCCACGCCGCCGCCGTCATCGCCTCCGTCGTGGCCATCTCCGCCTATCTCACCCAGACCCCCGTGGCCCGCGCCTACGTGATGGTCGCCATCCCGGCCGCCGCCCTCACCTGCCTCGTGTGGCGGTACTCCCTCCGCAAGCACCTCCACGCACGCCGCCGCGAGGGCGAATGCCTGCGCCGGGTCGTCGTGGTCGGCCACTGGCCGTCGGTGGTGGAGCTGCACGCGCAGCTCAGCCGCGAGCGTCATCACGGCATGCGGATCGTGGCCGCCTGCGTGCCGCCGGACCAGCACCAGGACCTTCCCGTCCAGCTCGACGGCTTCCCCGTGCTGGGCGACTTCACGGACGCCGCGCAGGTCGCCGGACGGGTGTCGGCCGACACGGTCGCGGTCCTGTCCTGCCCCGAGCTGGACGGCACCGCGCTGCGCCGGCTCACCTGGGAGCTGGAGGAGACCGGCATCGACCTCTACGTCGCCTCGGCGCTGATGGAGGTCGCCGGGCCCCGCATCAGCATCCGTCCGGTGGCGGGGCTGCCGCTGCTGCACGTGGCCCATCCCGACCTGAAGGGCTCGCGGCAGCTGGTCAAGAGCGTCTTCGACCGGGTGGTCGCGGCCGTGATGCTGCTGGTGACGCTGCCGGTGCTGCTGGCGATCTCCATGATGATCAGGCTGACGAGCAAGGGGCCCGCACTGTTCCGGCAGAAGCGGGTGGGCAAGGGCGGCGAGCACTTCACACTCTTCAAGTTCCGGACCATGGTGCCCCAGGCCGAGAGCGTCAAGCAGGACCTGCTCGGGCGCGATGACGGCAACGGCGTTCTGTTCAAGCTCAGGAAGGACCCCCGCGTGACGCCGATCGGCGGCTGGCTGCGCAGATACTCGCTGGACGAGCTGGCGCAGCTGATCAACGTGCTGCGCGGCGAGATGTCCCTCGTCGGCCCGCGACCGCCCCTGCCGGAGGAGGTGGCCCAGTACGGCGACGACGTACGGCGACGGCTGCTGGTCAAGCCGGGGATGACGGGGCTGTGGCAGGTGAGCGGCCGCTCCGACCTGTCCTGGGAGGAGTCGGTGCGGCTCGACCTGCGCTATGTGGAGAACTGGTCACTCATCATGGACCTCCAGATCCTCTGGAAAACCTGGTCCGCGGTCGTCGGCGGACAGGGGGCGTACTAGGTGAAGGCCCTCGTGCTCGCGGGCGGGTCCGGCACCCGCCTGCGGCCCATCACGCACACCTCGGCCAAACAGCTCGTGCCGGTGGCGAACAAGCCGGTGCTGTTCTACGGCCTGGAGGCGATCGCCGCCGCCGGCATCCGTGAGGTCGGCATCGTCGTGGGCGACACCCACGCCGAGATCGAGGCGGCCGTCGGCGACGGCTCGGCTTTCGGGCTGCAGGTGACCTACCTGCGGCAGGAGGCCCCGCTGGGGCTCGCCCACGCGGTGCTGGTCGCGGGTGACTATCTCGCGGACGACGACTTCGTCATGTACCTGGGGGACAACTTCGTCGTCGGCGGGATCACCTCACTGGTGGAGCGCTTCAGGGCGGATCGTCCCGCCGCGCAGATCATGCTGACCCAGGTCCCCGACCCTCGGCAGTTCGGGGTCGCCGAGCTGGACGCCGGAGGGCGGGTCGTCGGCCTGGAGGAGAAGCCGGCCTTGCCCAAGAGCGACCTGGCGCTGGTCGGCGTCTACCTGTTCACCGCGGCGGTGCACGAGGCCGTGGCGGAGCTCAAGCCGTCGTGGCGGGGCGAGCTGGAGATCACCGATGCCATCCAGTGGCTGATCGACGCGGGACACCGCGTGGAGTCCACCGTCATCTCGGGATACTGGAAGGACACCGGGAACGTCACGGACATGCTGGAGGTGAACCGGCTCGTGCTGGAAAGCCTCGACCCCGCCGTACGAGGGAAGGTGGACGGGGCCAGCGAGCTGATCGGGCGGGTCCTCGTCGAGGAGGGGGCGGTGGTCCGCGGCTCGCGGATCGTCGGCCCCGCCGTCGTCGGCCCCGGCACCCGTGTCACCGACTCCTACGTCGGCCCGTTCACCTCCATCGGCGCGGGCTGCGTCATCGCGGACAGCGAGATCGAGTACTCGATCGTGCTGTCCCGCTCCTCGATCACCGGCGTCCGCCGGGTCGAAGCCTCCCTCATCGGCCACGACGTCGAGGTGACCCCCGCCCCCAACACCCCCCGCGCCCACCGGCTGGTGCTCGGCGATCACAGTAAGGTCCAGATCTCGTCGTGAGGATCCTCGTCACCGGCGGAGCCGGGTTCATCGGCTCCCATTACGTCCGCACGCTGGTGTCCGGGGGCTACCCCGCCTTCAGCGGCGCGCGCGTCACCGTCCTCGACAAGCTGACGTACGCGGGGAACCTCGCCAACCTGGAACCGGTGGAAGGCGGCTTCGACTTCGTCCACGGCGACGTCTGCGACGCGGCGCTGCTGGCCGAGACCGTCCCGGGCCACGACGTCGTCGTCCACTTCGCGGCCGAGTCGCACGTGGACCGGTCGATCGACGGGGCGGCGGAGTTCCTGCGCACCAACGTGGTCGGCACGCAGACCCTCCTCCAGGCGTGCCTGGACGCCGGCGTCTCCAAGGTCGTCCACGTGTCGACCGACGAGGTCTACGGCTCGATCGAGTCGGGGTCGTGGGACGAGGAGGCGCCGCTGCGCCCCAGGTCGCCGTACGCCGCCTCCAAGGCGGGCGGCGACCTGATCGCCCGCGCGTACGGCGTGACGCACGGCCTGCCGGTCGCCGTCACCCGCTGCGGGAACAACTACGGGCCCTACCAGTTCCCCGAGAAGCTCGTGCCGCTGTTCGTCACCCGGCTCCTGGACGGGCGGAAGGTCCCCCTGTACGGCGACGGAGGCAACGTCCGCGACTGGGTCCACGTCGAGGACCACTGCCGGGGCATCCAGCTCGTCGCCGAACGCGGCGAACCGGGGGAGATCTACCACATCGCAGGGACGGCGGAGCTGACCAACAAGGAGCTGACCGGCCGCCTGCTTGAGGCGTTCGGGCTCGGGTGGGACATGGTCGAGCACGTGCCGGACCGCAAGGGCCACGATCGGCGCTACTCCCTCGACGACGCCAAGATCCGCGCACTCGGTCACCGGCCGTCGGTGGCCTTCGACGACGGGCTGCGGGACACCATCGCCTGGTACGCCGCCAACTCCGGCTGGTGGAAGCCGCTTTCCGGCGCGCGCCGATGAGCTGGCTGATCACAGGTGGCGCAGGGATGCTCGCCACCGACCTCGCGCGACGCCTGGGGCCGGAGGCCACCGCGCTCACCCGGGCCGATCTCGACGTGCGCGACGCCGCGGCCGTACGCGAGCTGGTGCTGGCCCGCCGCCCGGACGTCGTGGTGAACTGCGCGGGCTGGACGGCGGTCGACGACGCCGAGGCCCGCGAGGAGGAGGCGCTCGCCGTCAACGGCCACGCGGTCCGGGCGCTCGCCGCCGCGTCCGCCGAGGTGGGCGCCCGGTTCGTGCAGATCTCCACCGACTACGTCCTGTCCGGCGTCTCGGCCGGCCCGCACCCCGAGGACGCCCCGCCGGCGCCGCTCAACGCGTACGGCCGTACGAAGCTGGCGGGGGAGCGGGCGGCGCTGGAGCACGGCGGCTACGTCGTGCGCACGGCCTGGCTGTACGGCGCCGCCGGGCCGAACTTCGTCCGTACGATGATCAGGCTTGCCGGTGAGCGCGAGACGGTCGGCGTGGTGGACGACCAGCGCGGGCAGCCCACCTGGACCGCGGACCTGGCGAGCCAGATCGTCCGGCTGGCGCGCTCACGCGCCGAGCCGGGCGTCTACCACGGCACGAGTTCCGGGCAGACGACCTGGTACGGCCTGGCCCGCGAGGTCTTCCTCCTGCTCGGGGTGGACCCGGACCGGGTGCGCCCCGTCTCCAGCGACGCGTTCCCGAGGCCGGCCCGCCGTCCCGCGTACAGCGTGCTGGGCCACGCCCGATGGGCTGAGGCCGGGCTGCCGCCGATCCGCTGCTGGCGGGAGGCGCTGCACGCGGCCTGGCCGGAGGTCAGCGCGGCGACCTAGTCTCCTCACCCGCGTCGATCACGACACGCAGGTCGTCGTCGTCCTCCTCGTATGCCCGCAGGGAGTCGCGCGTGTGCACGGCGGTGTCGTCGGGGTCGTTCCGGCTGAGGGCGGGGGACGTCAGGCGGGTCGGCCGGGCCTTGGCGAGCACGATGCGCCGCGGGCGCTTGCGCCGGCCGGCTCCCGTCGTCACCTTGCCGACCCGGCTGATGGGGCTGGTCGCCCGCAGGAACGAGATCACGACGGCGACGAGCACGCCGAGCGCCAGCCCGATGGCGGCGTTCCTCGGCACCTTGCTCGGTGTGATCCGCAGGGGGTTGGCCTGGTCGACGAAGCGTGTCCCGTCGTTGTAGGAGACCAGGTCGATCTGGGCGTCGCTCTCCTTGAGCTGAAGCTGGACGAGGACCTCGGTGAGTGAGGTCGCGACGGCGCCGTTCGCGGGAGCCGCCTTGAGGTTGCCCTTGATCTGGGCCTCGGTGGCCTTGATGCTCTTGAGCAGCTTGGCCTGGTCGGCCTGGGCGGCCGAGGCGGTGAGCGCCTGGTAGGCGGTGACCACGGCGTTGGCGATGTCGGCGGCGGCGCGGTCGGTCTTCGCCGTCGCCTCCACCTCGACGATGCCGCCGCTGGGCGCGGGGGCGACCTCGACGGAGGCGCGCAGGGTCTCCAGGTCGATCCGGTACGACCGCTCGGTCTCCAGCAGCCGCTGCGCCCGCGTGAGCACCTGGGCCGACTCGGCGAAAGCCGCCCGCTGCGCCGTGTAGGCGATGAAGCTGCTGTCGGAGGAGACGCCCTGCCGCAGGAACGAGGTGCTGCGCGGGTCGATCACGGCGAACCGGGCCGTGGCCGTGACGGTGTTGAGCACCATCAGGGTCGCTCCCGACGCGATCAGCCCGGACAGGATGATGATCAGAAGTGAGGACCAGCGGTAACGCCACACCGCCTCCAGCAGCCCGACTTCAGGCAGGGTCTCATCGTCGTCGCCCGTTGCCACCGCCCGGTTCCTCCCGCTTTCTATTCTGTACGCAGTCTAGGCAGAGGTCATGTTCGCCGAAGGACGCCCATGATGTCGCTGTGGTAACGCGTCAGGGTGAAACGCCGCCGCGCGTCTTCCTGCCCGGCGCCGGCCAGCTCCAGTGCGCGCGGCCAGTCGGCGAGCAGGGCCTCGATCGCGTCTGCGAGCGCGACCGCGTCGTCCGGCGGGACCAGGACCCCGGTCTCGCCGTTCCGGATGATCTCGGCGAGCCCCTGCACCTCGCTCGCCACCACGGGACGCCCCGCGAGCATCCCCTCGACGGCGACGTTGCCGAACGGCTCCTCCCGCGACGGCACCAGCACGATGTCGGCGTCGGCGAGGAACGGGGCGATCGGGTCCTGGAACCCGGCGAACGTCACCTCGTCTCCGGCGGCGGACCGCAACCCCTTCTCGAACCACTCGTAGCCGGGGAAGATCGCGCCTACGAGCGTGAGCGTGACCGGGCGCCCGCGTTCGCGCAGCAGCGCGGCGGCGCGCACCGCCACGTCGCTGCCCTTGCGGGGGGAGAGTCTGCCGACCAGGACCAGCCTGCCCTCGGGCGTCTCGCGCGGAGGTGTCGCGCCGCCGGGATCGGCCACGCCGTTGTAGACGACGGTGACCCGCTCGCGGCGGACGCCGCCGCCGGTGAGGGTGCGCAGGCACGCCTCGCTGTTGGCCACCACGTGGTGCGCGAGCCGTACGGGGGTGGCGAGGAGGCGGCGCACGAGCGGTGAGACGCTCTGCTCCGCCTCGTGCGCGTGGCACACGACGCGGACCCCGGCGAGACGGCCTGCAACGATCCAAAGCGGCAGCGTGATCGTGCTCACGTAGAGCGTTTCCGGCCGGACCCGCCGCAGCAGCGCGATCATGCGGGGCAGGACGGCGGCCGTCTGGTAGCCGAGGGTGACCAGGCCCCTCGGGGACAGCAGGGATTTCCGGAGCACCGGAGTCGGCATGATGACGATTTCGGCCCCCGCGTCCCGCAGGCGACCGGAAAGTGGCCCATGTGCTGGAAGGACGAACAGGACGCGATGCGTTTGGATGACCGCTTTCACCGATTCAAATACCATTCGGTCAGAACCGTATAGATCTGGTGACGGGTGCGCGATTACCACACGGCTCATGTCCAAGTAATCCCACCCTGAGGTATTGTTAGCGCGGATTTCCCTATTCTGCCATTAACAGTGTGCCAGATGGTCATGGAGGGCCGGTTTGCGAATCGCGATGATCGGCACGAGAGGGGTGCCGGCCCGGTACGGCGGCTTCGAGACCGCCGTCGAGGAGATCGGGTGGCGCCTGGCCGAGGCGGGACACATGGTGCGCGTCTACTGCCGATCAGGGGAGGAGCGTCCGCGACGGTACCGCGGCATGGAGCTGGTCCACCTGCCCGCGGTCCGGCACAAGGCTCTGGAGACCCTCAGCCACACGGCCCTTTCCGTGGGGCACCTGCTCGGCAGGCGCACAGACGTGGCGCTGGTGTTCAACGCGGCCAACGCGCCGCTGCTGCCGTTCGTCAGGGCCGCCCGCATCCCCGTGGCGACCCACGTCGACGGCCTGGAATGGCGGCGGGCCAAATGGAGCGGCGCCGGCCAGCGGTACTACCTGGCCGCCGAGCGGCTCTCCGTACGCTGGTCGGACGAGATCATCGCCGACGCCCTGGCCATCCAGGACTACTACCGGGAACGTTACAAAACCGAGAGCGTGATGATCCCGTACGGCGCGCCGATCCAGGAGTCGGCCGACGAGGAGGCCCTGCGCGCCGCCGGGTACGAGCCCGGCCGCTACCACCTGGTGGTCGCCCGGTTCGAGCCGGAGAACCATGTGGACCTGATCGTGGACGGCTACGCGCGCAGCGGCGCGGTCCACCCCCTCGTCGTGGTCGGCTCGGCCCCCTACGCCGCCGAGTACACCAGGAAGATCGAGCGCTTGGCGGAGGGCGACCCGCGGATCAAGCTCGTGGGCGGCGTCTGGGACCAGGGCCTGCTCGACGCCCTCTACGCGGGAGCCGCGACGTACCTGCACGGCCACTCGGTCGGCGGGACCAACCCGTCGCTTCTGCGGGCGATGGGGGCCGGCGCCCCGGTCATCGCGTACGACGTGGTCTTCAACCGGGAGGTCCTCGGCGAGGCTGGAACGTTCTTCGCGGACGCGCCGTCGCTGGCCGGGGCCCTGGAGGCGGCCGAGGCCGACCCCGCCGGGGAGCGGTCGCGCGGCGACGCGGCGCGCGAGCGCGCCCGCACCAAGTACACGTGGGACGACGTGGCCGCGCGGTACGAGGCCCTCTGCCGTGACCTTCTCGCGAAGCGTTAGAGGTGCGACGGCTCCTGGGGGCGGGCGGCTCCGTGCTCGCCCAGGTCATCACCGCCGTGGGCAGCCTGCTTCTGCAGGTCGTCGCGGCCCGTGAGCTCGGCACGTCGGGCTTCGCCGCGTTCACCCTGCTCACCGCGACGCTCGTGGTCATGACGACCGTCCACACCGCCTGGGTGGGCGACTCGCTCACCGTCCTCGACCGGATGGACCCCCAGGTGCGCGCGGGCCTGCTCGCGTCGCTGCTCGGCACGCTCTCGCTCGGCGCGGTACTCGGCACGGCCCTCGCCCTCGCGTACGGCGCGCTTCCCGGCCCGCGGGCGCTGCTGTTCGGGCTGCTGGTGACGGTGTGGCTGCTGGAGGACACCGGACGGCGGCTGCTCGCGGCGCGGATGGAGTTCGGCAGGCTCGCCCGCAACGACGGCGTCCACCTCCTGGTGACGTGCGCGGTGCTGGCCGGCGTCCACTTCACGGCCGGGCTGAGCATCGAGGCGCTGCTGCTCGCGATGGCCGCGGGCTGCGCGGTCTCCATCGGCCTGGTCGTGCTCCAGGCGCCGCGCGAGGAGCTCGCCCTGCCCCGCCTGGGGGACGCCGACCTCCGGCAGGTCGCCTCGTTCGCGTCGTGGCGTGCTGCCCAGGCCGCCCTGCGCCCCACCACGCTGCTGCTTGCCAGGGTCGCGATCTCGGTCCTCGTCTCCGGGGCGGCGCTCGCGAGCACCGAGGCGGCGCGCCTGCTCCTGGCACCCACCCTCACACTGATCAACGGGGTGGGGGGATTCCTGCTGCCCAGGATGGTCCGGCTCCGGGAGGCGGGCGAGCCGCTGCGGGCCCGGCTGGCGCTCACCGGGTCCGTCGGGCTCACCGCCGCCTCCGCGGTCAGCGCCGTCGTGGCGGTCGTCCTCACCGAGCCGTTGCAGGGGTTCATCACCGGCGACCGGTTCGACGTGAGCCCGCTCGCCGTCGCGGGCTGGGGCGCCTACTGCGTCAGCATCGCCGCGACCATGCCGGTGAGCCTGCTGGCCACCGCCTACCGCCACTCCCGGCTGGTGTTCGAGGTGCGGCTGATCGAGTCGGTCGTCGGCCTGGTGGTGCTCACCGCGCTGCTGTCCCTACGGCCCGGCCTGTTCGACCTCGCCCCCTTCTGCATCGGGACCGGCGGCGTGGTCACGGCCGTCATCCTCGTGCTCCGACTTCGCGCCCTCCGACTTCGCGCCCTCCGAACGGAAAGCTCCCCCCATGCGATTAAGGCTGATCATTAGCTCGCTGGCCGCACTGGCCGCCACGATGGGGGCGGGCTGGGAGGAGGAGCCCCGCACGATCCCCGCGTCGTCCTGGAAGACCGCCTTCACCTGGGCCGACCCCGCGATCGTCGAGTCGAGCGGCCTCTACGCGAGCGCGGTCCACCCGGGCGTGGTGTGGACGGTCAACGATGGGGAGGGGCCCGTACGGCTGTACGCCGTCGGGCCGGACGGGAAGACCCGGGGCGTCGTCACGTTGCCCCAGGCCACCGGGGTCGACCCCGAGGCGATGGGCGGCGCGGTCGCCGAGGACGGCACCTCCTGGGTGTACGTGGGCGACCTCGGGGCCAACCCGACGCCCCGCCCGGACGGCATCCTCGTCCACCGGTTCGCCGAGCCCGGCGAGCTCGGGAACCAGGAGGTCCCTTCCACGACGTACCGCCTGGTCTACCCGGACGGGCCGCACGACGCCGAGACGCTGCTGGTCGACCCGAACACGTCGCACCTGTACGTGGTGACCAAGAGCGAGAAGGGCGGCGACCTGTATTCCGCGCCGCTGAGCCTGTCGGCCGGCCGCGCGAACCCGCTGACGCATGTCGCGCGGCTTCCCTATGTGATCAGTGACGGGCTGCTCACCGCAAAGGGCGCGATGATCCTGCGCGGCTACGGCAAGATGTGGGTCTGGGACAGGATCGGCGGGCAGGTCACCTGGACCGTCGAGATCCCCAGGCAGCGCCAGGGGGAGGGCGTCGCGCTCACCGCGGACGGCGGCGCGCTGCTGATCTCGACCGAGGACGCGCTGACCCCCGTCTACCGCCTCGACCTGCCCGAGGAGCTGCGCGCCGAGCCTCCCTGGCTCGGCGCGCACGTGCCGGTGTGGGCGTGGGGCGCCGGCGGCGGCGCCGCCGTCGTGCTGCTGCTCGCCGGGCTGGTCGTCGTCAGGCGCCGATCAGCTGCCTGAGGCTCGTGCTGGAGGTGTGGGCGGTGTACGGGAAGTAGACGACCCGTACGCCGACCGCCCCCAGGCCGGCCTCCAGCCGGTCGCCCTTGGGGGTGCCCTTCCAGTCGTCGCCCTTGAACAGGACGTCGAACCGGAGCTGCTCCCACATCAGGTACTTGTCGCTCGACCAGTCCATGACGGCCTCGTCCACGAACCTGATGCTGGCGACGACCTCCAGCCGCTCCTCGTACGGCACGGCGGGCCGCTTGCCCTTGGCGGCCTCGGCCACCTCGTCGGTCACCACACCCGCGATGAGGTAGTCGCACTGCTCGCGCGCCTTGCGCAGGATGTTGAGATGTCCGATGTGGAACATGTCGTATGCGCCGGGCACGTACCCGACCAGGCGGTCTCCCATGGACGTCAGTCCTCTCCAACCGGCGTGGCGTCGAGCGAGGCGATGTCGCGGAACCACTTGACCGCCGCCGCCAGCATGAAGGCGAGGTTGGCGGCGAACAGCAGCCCGTAGACGTAGGGGAACGCTCCATCCACGCCCAGCAGCGCGAAGGCGAGGCAGAGCAGTCCGTAATCGGTGGGGATGACCAGAAGCGACCGCAGCGACGACGGGCGGGCGGGAGCGGCCGGGAGCGTTCCAGAAGCGGCGTAGTGCGCCCTCCGGAGCAGGTCGTTCAGGATCATCCCGAAGAACATCACCGCGGCGACGACGGTGAACCCGATGGGTACGAGCAGCGCCGCGTCCGGGAGGCCGGAGAACCGGTAGAACGACACGAGGACGGCCAGATGCAGCGAGGAGATCTTCGTGGCGTCGACCATGTGGTCCAGCCACTCCCCGGCCTTGGACCCGCCGCCGCGCAGGCGGGCGAGCTGCCCGTCGGCTGAGTCAAACGCGTACCCGATCATCAGTGCCAGCGCCACGAGGACGCCGGTGACGGGCGACGGCTCGGCCAGCGCCACGGTCGCGATCCCGGCGAACGTAAACAGCGCGCTGATCCCGGTGACCTGGTTGGGGGTGAGCCCGAGGACGTACGCCCCCGCGGCGAGGTGCCGCCCGGCGCGGCGGTTGACGAACCGCGAGTACGCCGGCGCCCCCTTCGCGGTCTTCTGCTTCGAGCCGAGGGCGCGCAGCGCCTCCCCGTACGACCGGGGGACGGCCGGACCCGTCCCCGTCACCGTCTCCGCGCTCACGCGACCCTCGCGCGGTCGAGGGCGGAGCGCACCATCACGCTCCTGGTGTCCTTCAGGTCGGGCAGGGCGGCGATCCGCACGTCCAGGCCGGCCAATTGGCGCGCCGCCTCCGCCTCCGTGGGGGCGCCGTTCCGGGAAATCCCGGGAAAGATCACGTCGAAGGCGAATTCGGCGCGGAGCCGGGCGAGGTCGGGATCCGTGACCGAAATTACTTTATCCACGAAGCGGACATTGCGGAGAATCTCCAGCCGCTCATTCAAGGGCATGAACGGACGGGTGCCGAGGATCGTCTGGGCCAGCTCATCGGTGAGAACGCCCACCGTGAGACGCGCGCACTGTGCGCGGGCCTTGCGGAGAAGGTCGAGATCGCCGCCGTGAAACAGGTCGAAGACTCCGGCGGTGTATCCATTTGTCACAGGGGGTGCACTGCTCCTCTGCGTAGTTGTTACACGGCGGCCGCGGAACAATGGGCTTCCGCCGGACACAGTATCAGTGTGAAATATCCCTGCCAAGCATGATAAACGGCCAATTACGCGCACCTTAATCTGGGAGAATAACCGCGTATCCTGCCCCGGGGAGCACAGGACAGCCAGGACAAGGAGGGCAAACGTGGCAACGGCCCGTCACCGTCGCGTCGAGTTCGCCTGGTGGCCGGTGCTGCTCCCGATGGCCCTCGTCCTCGCGAGCGAGTACAAGCTCAGGTCCCGCCCGGCCAACCAGTCCATCGGCGGCGGCGTGGACGCGACGATCCTGATCGAAGTCGCGGTCTACGGGATGGTCGCCCTCTACCTGTACCGGCGGTTCGGCCTCGGCCCGCCCCGCAGACGGCCCCCCGTGGTGCTGCTCCTCGGCTGGAGCTTCGCGGTCTACTCCATGCTGTCGGCGCTGTGGACGCCGTTCCCCGTGTTCGGGCTGGTGCGCGGGGTGCAGCTGCTCATCACCGCCGCCGTTTGCCAGGTGGTCGCCACCCGGGCGGGCCGGGAGGACCTGCACCGGCTGGCCCACGCCTTCACGGTCCTCGTCCTGATCTCCGTCGGCATCGGGGTGGCCATGCCCTTTCCCCGGACCCCGCAGACCGTGGACCGCTTCAACTGGCTCTACGTGCACCCCGTCTCCGCGGGGATCTTCCTGGGGATCGCACTGCTGCTCATGCTGGCCTTCGCGCTGCCGGGGGCGCTGCCCCGGCGCTGGCCTCCCCTGGCGTACGTGGGGGCGATCGTCGTGCTGGGCGCCGCACTGATCGCCACGGGGACGCGAGGCGCGGCGGCGGGCTGCGCGGTCGGGGCGATCGTGCTCATGGTGGTCGCGCGGGGAGCGCGCGGCCGGGCCGAGTTCCTGCTGCTCGGGGCGCCTCTGGTGATCGTGGTGGTGCTGGCGTTCCCCGACGACCTGGTGGCCTTCGCCACCCGGGGGGAGACGGTCCAGCAGCTCGAGACCCTGAACGCCCGCACCGACCTGTGGACGCTCGCACTGGAAGCGGTGTCGCAGCAGCCGTTCTTCGGCAACGGCCTGTCCGCGGCGCGGGGGCTGTTCCTCGACGAGATCGGCCTCGGCGGCGGTCACAACGCCTTCGTGAACGCCCTCGTCGAGGGCGGCCTGGTCGGGCTGACGCTCTTCTGCCTGCTGCTCGTCGTCCTGTGCACCCAGCACCTGCGCCTGGGCCGGCTGCGGGCGCAGCGCGCGGACGCGGGGCTGCTCCTCGGCCTGGTGCTGTTCTTCGTGATCGACGGCGTGACGACCGAGATGGCCGCCGCGCCGGCGAACGTCGCGTCCGTATGGCTCTACATGGTCATCGCCTGGACGGCGATCCTGGAGCGCAGGAGCTCCGGCGACGTCGTCCCGGCGGCCGTCCCCGCCGCCCGGTTCAGGTGACTCTGCCTGGGCGGCTTTTCCTTTCCCGATGCGAATCCCCCGATGCGAAGGAGGGCGAGCCCCGATGAAGCTCCTCGCCGTCACGACAGGTCTGATCGTCGCCATGGGAAGTCAGGCGGCACAGCCCGCCACTGCCTCCACGACCGCCGACACCGTGGAGGGCTGGCGGACGGCCGGTTCCCTCGCAGTGGGGGCCGCCGCCTATCCCGTGCCCAGCGGGGCGTACTTCGTCTCGCCCCTCGGCGACGACTCGGCGAGGGGCACACTGGCAGCTCCCTGGCGCACGGTGGCGCGAGCGGTGCGCGCCGTGCCCGCCGGCGGTGTCGTCGTGCTGCGTGCGGGGATCTACCACGAGTCGGTCCAGGTGTACGGCAAGCGCGTCACCCTCCAGGCGTATCCGCGCGAGCGGGTGTGGTTCGACGGGACCGAGTCCGTGACCGGATGGGTGCAGGACGGTACGGCGTGGCGAAAGGACGGCTGGACCACCCGCTTCGATCACACCGATCCCACGAGCGGCGGCGGGGACGCCTGGCGCATGGTCGGCCCGGACAACCCCGTGGCGAACTGGCCCGACCAGATGTTCGTGGACGGGCAGCAGCAGACGCAGGTGGCCTCCAGGGACCAGCTCCGGCCGGGCACCTTCTTCGTCGACTACGCGGGCTCACGGCTGTACGTCGGCTCCGACCCGGCGGGCCACGACGTGCGTGCCACCACCCTCGCGGAGGCGCTCTACCTCAACCACGCCAACGGCTCCTCGGTTCTCGGCATCGGCTTCCGCCGGTACGCCACGCCGATCCGGCGGATGGGCGCCGTGAAGGGGTACGCCGACGACCTGTTGTTCGAAAACGACGTGTTCGCCGACACCGCGCTGGCCGGGCTGAGCATCAACGGGCAGCGGATCACCGTCAGGCACAACACGTTCCTCCGCAACGGCCAGCTCGGCCTGCACGGGCACCACGCCGACCGCGCGACCGTCATCGGCAACCTCATGCAGGGCAACAACTGGGAGCACTTCGAGACGGCGCCGGTCTCGGGCGGGGTGAAGATCACCACCTCGACCGGGCTGCGGGTGGTGGCCAACCGGTCCGAGCGCAATTTCGGACCGGGAATCTGGCTCGACGAGTCGGTGTCCGACTCCGTCGTGGCCCGCAACCTCGCCTACGCCAACCTCGGCCACGGCATCCACTACGAGATCTCGGCGCGGGGCCTGATCGCCGGGAACATCGCGGCCGACAACGGCGGCAACGGCCTGTACGTCAACGAGGCGAGCGACGTCCGGCTGTGGAACAACACGGCCGTCCGCAACGGCGGCGCCCAGATCGGCGTGATCGACGGCGCCCGCCAGAACGCCGATCCGCGGATGCCGTGGAACGTGTCCGGCGTGGAGGTGAGCAACAACCTGCTCCAGGGCCGCGCCGGCGCCGGCGTGCCGCAGGTGTCGGTGGAGGACCTGACCGGCAGGCGTACGGCCGCGCAGATGGCCGTGCTGAACCACGACGTCTACTACCGCCCGGCCGGGGGGTCCGGCCCGCTTATCACCTGGGTGAACCGGCGAGCAGGTCAGCGTTCGTTCACTAATCTTCCCACGATCCGTGAATCCGCCCATATGGAACTAAATGGCCAGGAGATTCGGGGCGTTGTGCCGTTCGCGCAGTCGGGCGTCTTCCGGATCGAGGCGGAACTGCCTGGTGGCGCCCCTCTCCCCGCGGACGTCGCCACCTGGATGAACGCGGCGCCGGGCAGCGTAATTGCGGTAGGAGCCCTTACCTAGACCGAATCGTAATGTTATCGGGGCACTTGTCCTGAGGAATGCCTGGGTGATTTTAAACCGTTCCATTACGATCTATTTCGTGATGCTGCCCATAAGGGCGCTAGGACGAAGTAGGTATTAGTGCGCACCAAATTAGACCTCTTGAGGCGCTCCGCGCTCGCACTTCTCATCGTCGGCGCATTCGGCCTGGCGCAGGCCAGGGGCGCCGCGGCCGACATCGACCCCGACCCCGGCACCCCCGAGACCCTGACCGCCGAAGCGCTGCCCACCTGGCAGATCAACGGCGTCGTCTGGAAACAGGCCACGGTCGGGACCACGGTCTACGCCGTGGGCAGTTTCTCGAAGGCACGTCCGCCGGGGACGAGTCCCGGCGCACCCCAGGAGGTCAACCGGGCGAACATCCTCGCCTACGACATCACCACCGGAAACCTGCTGCCGTTCACCCACACGCTGAACGCGCAGGCACGCACGATCACCGCTTCCCCCGACGGGTCACGGATCTACGTCGGCGGCGAGTTCACCACTGTCGACGGCGTCGCGCACAACCGCCTCGTCGCCTTCAACACCGCCACCGGCGCGATCGACACGGCGTTCAACCCGTCGGTCTCCAGCACGGTGTGGGCGATCACCGTGTCCGCCTCCACTGTGTACATCGGCGGCAACTTCTTCAACGTCAACGGCTTCTCGCGCAACCGGACGGCCGCGCTGGCGCGCTCCAACGGGGCCCTGCAGGCGTGGACGACCGATCCCGACGACGAGGTGCGGGCGCTGCTGATGGCGCCGGACCAGAGCCGCGTCCTCGTCGGCGGGAAGTTCCAGAACTTCAATGGCGAGGCCCGCGTCGGCATCGCCGCCGTCGATCCGGTCACGGGGGCGTCGCTGCCGTGGAGCAGCCGGCCGACGCCGACCCGCTCCGGATCGGGCTTCTCCTACGTCGACGACCTGACCACCGACGGCACGGTGGTCTACGGCGCCAACGACGGCGAGGGCGGCCACTGGTTCGACGGCCGCTGGGCCGCCGACCCCTACACGGGCGACCTGGTGTGGCTCGACAACTGTTACGGGGCCACGTACAGCATCTTCGTCACCGGCCAGGTGCTCTACAGCGTCGGCCACGCGCACGACTGCACCTCGCTCGGCGCCTTCCCCGAGTCGAGCCCCACGACGTGGCACCGGGCGCTGGCCGAGACGACCTACGCCACCGGCACCGATCACGGGTCGCCCGGCTCCAACAGCAACTACAGCGGCCAGCCCGTGCCCAGCCTGCTGCACTGGTTCCCGTCGATCAACGCGGGCAGCTACACCGGGCAGTTCCAGGGCGGCTGGTCGCTCACCGGCACCTCCCAGTACCTGTCCATGGGAGGTGAGTTCACCAACGTCAACGGCAACCCCCAGCAGGGCCTGACCCGGTTCGCGATCAAGTCGATAGCGCCCAAGAAGGCCGCGCCCATCCCCACCTCCGACCTCACGCCGACCGCCATCTCGTTCGCCTCGGGAACGGCCCGGGTGAGCTGGCAGTCCACCTGGGACCAGGACAACGAGAAGCTGACGTACGAGGTGCTGCGCGACGGCGGCAGCACGCCCGTCGGGACCGTCACCGCGAAGTCGAACTTCTGGACCCTGCCCGCCCTCGGCTTCAAGGACACCGGGTTGACCCCCGGCTCCACGCACACCTACCGCGTGCGGGTGAAGGACCCCGAGGCCAACGCGGTGGGCAGCGGCACATCCGACCCCGTCACCATCGCCGCTGACGGCGCGTCCAGCGCCTACTCCGACGCTGTGCTCGGCGACAACCCGGCCAGTTACTGGCGGCTCGGTGAGAGCTCCGGCACCACGGCGTACGACTACTCCGGCTTCACCGACGTCAGCGAGAACGCCGGCGTGACCCACGGCGCGCCCGGCGCGATCAACGGGGACGCCGACGCGGGGTCGACCTTCAACGGCAGCGCGACCGGCTTCGCCGTGACCCAGTCACGGGTGCCGGTGACCACCAGCTTCACCGCCGAGGCGTGGGTGAAGACCACCTCCACCAGCGGCGGCAAGATCGTCGGTTACGGAGGCTCCGCCACCGGCAACAGCTCCAGCTACGACCGGCACGTCTACATGGACAACGCGGGCCGCATCTGGTTCGGCGTCTACCCCGGCGGCGTCCGCACGGTCAACTCCGCCCCCGGCTTCAACGACGGGCAGTGGCACCACGTCGTGGCCAGCCTGAGCGAGACCGCCGGCATGGCGCTCTACGTGGACGGCCGCAAGGTCGGCCAGGCGCCCGGCACCACGAGCGCCCAGGTGTACAGCGGCTACTGGCGGATCGGCGGCGACAACCTCAACGGCTGGCCGAACCAGCCGTCCAGCGCCTACCTCAACGGCGACATCGACGAGGTGGCGATCTACCCGGCGGCCCTGTCCTACGACAAGGTGCTCGACCACTACGTGGCCAGCGGCCGCACCAGCCCCATCCCGCCCGCCCCCGCCGACCCGTACGGCAAGGCCGTCTACGACGACGACCCGACGCTCTACTGGCGGCTCAACGAGGCGAGCGGCACCGTCGCCGCCGACTCCGGCAAGGGCGGCGTCCCCGGCACCTACACCGGGAGCGGCGTCACCTACGGCCGGCCGGGCGCCATCGTCGGCACCACGGACAAGGCCGTCGCGGTCGCGGGCGGCAGGATCGTCTCGACGGCCTCGTACGGCAACCCGAGCACCTACTCCGAGGAGCTGTGGTTCAAGACGACCACGACCACCGGAGGCAAGCTCATCGGCTTGGGCAGCGCGGCCACCGGGACCAGCTCCAACTACGACCGGCACGTCTACATGAGGAACGACGGAAGGCTCAACTTCGGCACCTACACCGGGGCGCTCAACGTCATCACCACGCCGAACGCCTACAACAACGGCCAGTGGCACCACCTGGTCGCCAGCCAGGGCCCCGGCGGGATGAAGCTCTACGTGGACGGCGTTCTCACCGGCACCAACCCGCAGACCGGCGCCGAGGGATTCACCGGCTACTGGCGGGTGGGCGGCGACAACCTCAACGGCTGGCCGGACCGGCCGTCCGGTGACAACTTCGCCGGCGAGATCGACGACGTCGCCGTCTACGGAGCCGTGCTGACGGACGCGCAGGTCGCCGAGCACTGGCAGAAGGGCTCCGGCAACGGCCCGCCCAACCAGCCGCCCACGGCGTCGTTCACCGCGTCCTGCACGGATCTCGGCTGCTCGTTCGACGCCGGAGCGTCCGGCGACGCCGACGGCTCGATCTCCGGGTACGCCTGGAACTTCGGTGACGGCGCCACCGGCACCGGCCAGACCGCCACCCACTCCTACCCGGCGGCCGGCGACTACACGGTCACGCTCACGGTCACCGACGACGCGAACGCGACCGCGACCGCCACTCAGGTGGTCGTGCCCCGGCCTCCGGCGAATCCCTCGGCGGGCCTCGCCTCCGACGCCTTCGGCCGTACGGTCTCCGGCGGGCTCGGCTCGGCGGACTCGGGGGGCGCCTACACCCTTACAGGCGGCGCGGCCGCCTTCGCGGTGGACGGAGCGGCGGCGAAGATCACCCTGCCGTCGACCAGCGCCAACCGCAGGGCGTACCTGAACAGCGTGTCCAGCACCACCTCCGACACCACGTTCTCCGTCACGACCGACAAGTCCGGGACCGGCAACGGCGTCTACATCTGGGGCGTCGGCCGGAGCGTCAGCGGCCAGGGCGACTACCGTGCCCGGGTCCGGCTGCTGCCGTCCAACGCGGTCGTGCTCCTGGCGAGCCGTACGGACTCGGCGAACGCGGAGACGGCGCTCACGTCCGAGGTGACCGTCCCCGGCCTGACGTACGCACCGGGCACCGTGCTGAAGGTCCGGCTGCAGGTGCTGGGGACGTCGCCGACGACGGTCCAGGCCAAGGTCTGGCCCGCCTCAGGCGCCGAGCCCGGCGCGTGGCAGGTGAGCGCGACGGATTCGACCGCCGCGCTGCAGGCGGCCGGCGGCGTCGGGTTCGGGGCGTTCCTGTCCGGCAGCGCCACCAACGCGCCGGTCGTGGTCACGGTCGACGACCTGACCTCGAACAGCACGGCCACCGCGCCGACGGCGGCGTTCTCCGCCAACTGCACGGGTTTGAGCTGCTCGGTCGACGCCTCCGCGTCGGCCGCGGGCTCGGCGCCGATCTCCTCCTACACGTGGAGCTTCGGCGACGGGGCCCCCGGCACGGGCCAGACCGCCTCGCACGACTTCGGGCAGGCGGGCACCTACCGGATCACGCTGACCGTGACCGGAACCGACAACCGCACCAGCGTCACCACCCAGACGGTGACCGTGTCCTGACGGCGATCGGGAGGGCCCGCGATCACGGGAGCGGGCCCTCCCTGCCCCTGGACGAGGCACATGGCACGACCGGGTGACAGATGACAACGAGCACCAGACGAGCACCAGACGAGCAGGGAGGAACGGCGAGTGGGGAGCTTGCAGGAGTTGCCGATCAGTGACGCCTATGTCTTCACGCCGACGCTGCACGGCGACGAGCGTGGCGCGTTCCTGGAGTGGTACAAGGCGGACCTGTTCGCCCGGGAGATCGGGCATCCGCTGAATCTGGCCCAGGCCAACTGCTCGATCTCCCGCCGGGGCGTCCTGCGCGGCGTCCACTACGCGGACGTACCGGTGGGCCAGGCCAAGTACGTCACCTGCCTCACCGGCTCGGCCCTGGACGTGATCGTGGACCTGCGGGTGGGCTCGCCGACGTTCGGACGCTGGGAGGTGGTCGAGCTCGACGAGACCACGAGGAAGGGCGTCTACCTGGCTGAGGGCCTCGGGCACGCGTTCCTAGCGACCAGCGATCAGGTCACGTGCGTCTACCTGTGCTCGGAGCCCTACCGGCCGGCGAAGGAGCACGGGGTGGACCCGCTCGACCCCGAGCTGGGCATCGCCTGGCCGGAGGGCGTCGAGCCGGTGCTGTCACCCAAGGACGCCGAGGCGCCCTCACTCGCCGAGGCGCTCTCCCTTGGGCTGCTCCCCGACTACGGCGAATGCCTCGCCTACTACGCGAAGCTCCGCTCCTCCTGACAGCCGGGCGCTGTTCTGAATCGGCGACGGGCCCGGGAGACCATGTCTCCCGGGGTCTTCCGGGCCCGTTGACGCTTCCTGTCGGCCGATGGTTGTTGTCAGCCGATGCGCCAGGTGTCCCCGCCGAGGAGCAGGTCGTTGAGCTGGCCTGGGCCCTTGTCGGCGGTCGCGGCCTGGAGTTGTTCGTTGAGGAGCTGGTCGTAGGCCGGTCGGTCGATGGAGCGGAAGACGCCGATCGGCACGTGCTGGAACGCGGGGTCGTCCAGCCGGGACAGGGCGAAGGCCAGTGACGGGTCGGGGTTGTGGGCGTCGTGGATGAGGATCTCGTCGTCGGTGATCTCGGCGCGGGGGACGACTTCGACGCCGCC
>NZ_JBEZDW010000061.1:0-28400 GCF_040802045.1 Microbispora sp. NPDC049125
CACCCACACCCAAAAGGCGCGAGCGCGACGGGGTTGTGCATCATGCACTGGCTTTTAACACACTGTTGAGTTCTCAAGAAACGGACGCGACCACCGCGATTCCGAAACCGGATCAGGCTCGGAACCTCAGGGCGTTTTCCGTTCGACCCCGTTTCCAGGGCAACCCCTCTAACTTACCCGATCCGGCCTCCAGGCGCAAACCCGGAGTTTCGAACCGATTGGAAAGAGGAGCACCGGCGCGATCACCCGGCCACAACCACGACCCAACCACCGAGGTAGTCAGAAGGGGATGCGCCGGTCCGTGCCGACAACAAAAGATTACCAGCCTCCGGACGCCGCATGACCAACAACCATCCAGCGGCCCCCGGATGCCAACCGTTTCCGCAGGTCAGAGCCGTCCACAGCGGGAGATCACGAATCGGCACGCCTCACGACCAGGGTGAGCGGCGCGGTCCCGGGGGCCGTCACCGCGGCTGCCGCCTTCCACCGGGCACATGCGCCGGACCAGCCGCCCCGCGTGGGGAACCGTGCTAGGACTGTGATCCACATAGCCAGGGCTTTGCTCCGAGAAGGGGTAGGTACGGAACGTGATTCGACAGGGGTTCCCTCGTGCCCTGGTTGTGCTGCTCGGCTCCGCCGGCGCCGTGGTCACGCTGGCCGGAATGCAGGCGGTCGGCTCGATCCTCGGCCCGGTCGTCCTGGCGCTCACCTTGATCATCGCCGTCTCCCCCCTACGCGGGCGGCTCGCCCGTCACCGGGCCCCCGTGTGGGTGCAGGTGGCCGTTCCCCTCGCCGTGGTCCTGCTGGTGCTGCTCGGCATGGTCGCGGTGCTCAGCCTGGCCGCCGCGCAGCTCGCCATCCTCGCTCCGACGTACTCCGACCAGTTCAACGCGATGGTGGCGGACGTCCAGCGGTGGGCGGCGGGCCTCGGATACGGCAGCGAGCAGCTCAACAAGGCCCTGTCCTCGTTCGACGCCGGGAAGATGATCGGTGTCGCGCAGAGCGTGGTGAGCAGTCTCCTCGGAGTCCTGTCGAGTCTCTTCCTGATCGTGGTGCTCCTGCTGGCGATGAGCCTCGACGCCCCCGTGTTCGCCCGGATCGTGGACGCCGCCGCGGGCGACCGGCCGGCGCTCGCGCGGGCCCTCAAGACGTTCACCTTCAAGACGCGCCGCTACCTCATCGTCTCCACCATCTTCGGGCTCATCTGCTCGGTCCTCGACGTCACCGCGCTGTACGTCCTCGGCGTGCCCCTCCCGCTGTTGTGGGGGGTGCTGGCCCTCATCACCAACTACATCCCGAACATCGGCTTCATCCTCGGCCTCATCCCCCCTGCGCTCCTGGGCCTGCTGGAAGGCGGTCCCAAGACGATGCTGCTGGTGATCGCCGCCTACATCGCGATCAACGTGGTGATCCAGTCCTTCATCCAGCCGAAGTTCCTCGGCGACGCCGTGGGCCTGTCGACCACGGCGACGTTCCTGTCGCTCATCGTCTGGGCGTGGGTCCTCGGCCCGCTGGGCGCCCTGCTCGCGATCCCGCTGAGCCTGCTCACCCGCGCGCTGCTCGTCGACAGCGACCCGGACGCCAAATGGGCGGCCGCCCTGATATCCGGGCGGCTGCCGGAGCCGGACGACACGCCGAAGCCCGGCGGTCCGCCCGAGCCCACGCCTGTGGGCGGCCCCCGTCCCGGCCCGTCCTCCTGACTCGCCTGATGATCCGCCGAAACACCTCCCACGACGGGGCGTGCCGGACCGGTGGCCGCGCCGGGGTCGCGGGTTAGGGTCGGAGCATGCGGCGATGGGACATCGACGAGCGCCTCACCGGGATCGCGGACGGGTCGGCGATGGCGCCCGAGGTGCGACGGCTGCTCGACGCGATGGGACGCGAGGGCTGGGTGACCGAGGAGCCGGAGGTGCACCTGCTCCCCCACCTGCGCCGGGCCTGCGGCTCGGAGTGGCTGCTCGTCGGGGAGCGCCTACTCGACGACGGTGTGTACGAGGTGACCGTCTCGCTCGCGGGCGACCGGGAGGGCATCCACGTCCACCGCGACGTGGTGCGCCTGTTGTCGGCCGTCGCCGAGCCCGCCTTCTTCGTACGGCAGGCCGGGCCCGGCGTGTTCGAGTGCGTGACCGGCGTCCTGGACGGCGATCCGCCCGGCTTCAAGAGCCATGGCCACCTGGTCCGCCTGATCGTGAAGTAGCCCGTCAGGGAGTGGCGACGCGCGTCTTGGCGTCCGGGACGGCCACCGGCCCGGCCTGCTGATAACGCCTGCGGCTCCACGGCAGTGCCGCGATGAGCAGCGGGAAGAGCACCAGTGAGCTCAACGCCCACGGCGAGTGCAGCTCGTACCATCGCGGCCCGGGGAACTGGGTCAGGACCAGATAACCGATGGACGCCCACACCGAGGCGCCGATGATCGCCGGCCAGGCCCATCGGGTGGGCCGTGCGACGAGGAACGGCATGAACCACAGCAGGTACTGCGCCCCCAGACGCGGCGTGAAGATCATGAACGCCAGCAGGATCGCGATCGTGACGTCGATCGGGTCGGCTTTGCGCCACCAGATCAGGCAGGCCGCCACCGCGGCGTAGATGAGGTACTGCCCGATCCTGGCCGGTGTGGGGTCGAGATTCCAGTTGCCGCCGCTCACCAGGGTCGTCCAGCCCCAGTCACCCGTGATGGGCCGGACGTCGCTCGGCCGCAGGCCGATCGTGTTCAGCACATCGGGAAGCCGGTTCCATTCGGTGAACCCGGCGACCGGCAGGCTGAGCAGGAACAGCACCGGCGCCACGCCCGTCGCGATCAGCGACACCAGGCGGGAGCGCAGGCCGGGGAGGAACATCAGCATCGCCGGCACCAGGATGACCGGCCAGCTCTTCGCGCAGAGGGCGAACCCCATCAGCAGCCCCGCCCACACAGCCCGCCGGGTCGCCGCCCGGTCCGCGTCGAGCGGGCTGACCAGGCGGCGTACGAGATCACCGGGCGACCGCCAGGGCAGGGGCTCGGGCCGATGCCACTCGCCGGGGCCGCGCGCCACAACGTATGCGGCGACGCCGAAGACCAGGGAGACCGGCTCGACCTGGCCGTGCACGGAGGCGATGAGGATGGCGAGGGGGTTGCAGGCGTACTGGAACGCCCGCAGCCGCGCCTTCGGCCCACCGGCCAGCCGCCCCACCAGCGGGATGAGCACGATGTCGGAGACCATCGTGACCAGCCGGCCGGCGAACTCCCAGGGGATGCCCAGCCAGAGCAGCAGGCCGTACACGTAGGGGATCGTCGGCAGGAAGTGCCAGCCTCCGTTGCTCTCCAGCACGGGGTCGCGGTGGGCGAGGATCGCCTGACCGGCCGGTTTGAAGCTGTTGACGTAGTCGACCGGCTGCCAGGTGTCGTGCGCGGAGAGCACGAGGATCAGCACGCGTACGCCGATACCGAGCGCCAGGGTGACGGCCAGGGACGGCCGCCAGCCCTTCCACTGGGCGATGAGGGCGAGCACGACGCCCGCGACGAGAACGAGAGCGGTGGGGATTGCGTAGTCCATGACGCTGCCAAGACTGCCTGACGAATGCGTTCAGAGGCGACTCGACCCCAGAATTTTCGCCCCTCGGTCGCAATCAGTCACGCTTCGGGGTATTCTGACCACGGAGCGTAACAAACGGGAGACTTCGATGAAGATTCGGCTCTGGATCACTCTTGCTGTGGCGATGATGGTCGGCATGCTGATCGGCCTGCTCGCCCCCACCCGGAGCGGCGGCCCGTACGACGGGTAGGGCCGTCCCGCCCCTCATGCGGGGCGCCGGCGCCGCGACCGGGCGAGAGCGGGCCAGAGCACGACGCGGGCGGACGCGGAGGCGACAGCCGAGCGGCTACAGCAGGACGGCACCGTCCCGTACGGCGTGCACGCTCGCGCCCTGCGTGTTGGTGAAGTCCAGGAAGCCACGGATGCCGCCGAGGTCGAACCCGGCGTCCAGCTTCGCCCGGTCCGAGGGCACGTAGGCGGTCAGCAGGTAGTGGCGGCCCGTCGCCTCGCCGAGCGCGTCGAGCTGCGCGCGAAACTCGGCCAGCAGAGCGGTCAGGTTGCGCCTGTCGTCACCCTCGACGTGGTTGCCGAGATGACCTTCGGAGCCCGGCCACTCCCAGTCGACGTCCACACCGTCGAACACGCCTTCCGCGCTCCGGGGGCCGCCACGGCCGCCGATCGGGGGAAGGTCGCCCCTGATGTAGGCGTCGAGGCAGGACTTCACGAACCTCTGCCTGTTCGCGGACGTCCTGGCGGCGTCGGAGAAGTACTTCGAGTACGTCCAGCCGCCGATCGAGATGAGGACCTTCAGGCCGGGGTGGCGCGCCTTGAGCTTCTTGAGCTGGTTGAAGTTCCCGGCGAGCGGGGTGTCCGGCGGGTCGGCCACCCCGTCCAGCGACTCGGCGGCGGAAAAGCCCCTGAGGTAGTCGGCCCACGCGTCGCCCGCGCCGTCGCCCTGGTCGGGGTCCTCGGGGTCGGGCGCGGGCGGCCTGGTCACACCGGTCACGCAGGTGAGCGTGACCGGGTCGATGTTGGCGAACGCGTAGTTGACGTGGGTGAGACGGGAGGCCATTCCTCCGGCGTCGAGCTCTCTCACGGTGGACGTCGCGCCATATCGGCCGCGCTGGGCGAGATATCCGACCTTCGGCGTTACTCGTGTGGCGGACGGCGAGGGCACCGTCGACGTCGGTGCCGACGTCTGTGCCGACGTCGGTTTCGGTGTCGGTGTAGGCGTGATCGTCACGGTGACCGTGACCACAGGCTCGGGCGCGGGTGCTGCGGCTGAGGCGCGGCCGATCGGCGTCAGGGGGGTGACCGGGACGCGGTTGAGGGGTGAGGCGGTGGCGCGGGCCATGAGCAGCGCCTGCCTGCCGGAGGCAGTGGCGGCGGACTGCGTCGCCTGCGCAGGCTCGAACCATGCGACGAAGAAGGTGGACAGCACGCCGGCCAAGACCAGGACGGCGAAGGCGCCTCGCGTGATCGCACCCATGGTGGTGGCTCCGAAGAAAGGGCGTCTGATGATGGGACGCGAGTGACTGGTTGGAATGCCGGGCGAGCGTAGTGGCACTCAAAGCACCGGACAACCGAAGTCACAGCCAGCGGAATCACCCGCCTCTCCTGCCGCAGGAGGGCACGTTCCAGGGACGGAGCAGGATTCAGAGCACGCTCGACGGCTCTGCAACTTTCAATTCACATCTCCGTGTACGCAACGATGAGACGACGCCCGCCTCGCTCACGCGCAGGTCCAGCTGGGCGACGTATGACCGCCGCGGCCGCCCGATGCGGATCGCTTGTCGGGACGCCCCGCTCAGACGGCGGCGACGAGGGTGACGACGCCGGCGCCGACCAGCGCGAAGGCCCACATCCGGTCGAGGTTGAACCAGGCGCGGCGCAGCACCGCGACGCCGAGGAACTCGTAGACGACGACGGCGATGACGGTCGCGGTGAGGAACATCGACAGCGTGTGGATCCCGGCGACGACCATCCCGCCGGACAGGGCGTGGCCGGCATGGCCGGTGGGATGCCCGGCGGGGACGCGGGTCAGCACGGGCAGCAGCATCAGCCCGGCGCCGTGCACCGACGACATGAGGAACGACCACGCCGCGAGCTGCGGCAGCGTCAGGCGCATGCCCACCCAGCGGAAGTGCCGCCGGGACAGCAGGTGCCACAGGCCCACGCCGACGAGCAGGACACCCGACCCGATGGCCAGCGCCGACCCCGTCACCACGGAGCCGGTGGCGCTGACGGCGAGGACGACCAGCGCCACCGAGCCGAGGTGCCCGAGCGCGATCACCGGGAGCGACTGCAGCATCAGGTCGCGGCTGCGTTCCTGCAGCCCCCGCGCGACGGCGAACAGCCAGCCCATCGCCGGGTTGATCCCGTGGAAGGCGCCGAGCATGATGACGGCGGTCAGGGTCACGGGTAGCAGTACGAGTCGGAGGACGCGTCGCCGCCCTGCAACCGGGTCTGGTGCGGGCGAAGGCCGCGGAAGTCGTCGCCGTGCGGGAAGAACCGCTCGTCGAGCGTGAACGTCTCCGCGTCCACCTTGGCCATCCAGGCGCCCACGCCGTCAGGGTAGAACTGGTCGTCCCAGGCGCCGTAGAGGGAGTTGGTCACGTAGACCCGGCGGCCGTCGCGGCTCACCTCGACCATCTGCGGGCCGCCGGCGAGCCGTTCGCCTGGCGCCGCCGGGTGCTCGGCCCGCCGCGTGATGCCGCCGAGGTGGACCGATCCGATCTCGACGGGGTTGAACGGATCGGACACGTCGTACTGCTTCAGCTCGCCGGTGCCCCAGCACGAGACGTACAGGCGCTGGTCGTCGACGGACAGGTCGATGTCGGTCACCAGGGGCGGCACCGCGCCGAACGGCTTGAGCACGTCGGGCAGATCATCGGCCGAGGCGGGCTCGGCGGGGATGGTGATGACCTTGCGTACGGCCCAGGACGATCCGTCCCTGAACCAGAGCCAGACCGACGCCGACAGGTCCTCGACGCTGGTCACCACGCCGACGAAGCCGTACGTCCTGGTGGGGTCGTGGGCGGGGCGCAGCTCCAGGGTCATCTGGTGCTGGTCGCCGAGATCCACCTCCTGGACGTGGCGGCGCTTGCGCAGGTCCCAGAAGTGCAGCCGGTGGCCGTACTTCCGCCCGAGCAGCAGCTCGCCGACGACGCCGTCCTCGATCATGGACGGGGTGCCCCACTCGGAGGTGACCATGACGTCGTGGTTGATGTGCCACCAGAAGTCGTAGGCGAGGTACTGCGGGCCGCGGTCGGCCTCCCACCGGCCGACGACCTCGAACGACGTGTGGTCGAGGACGGCGATGCCGCCCGGCCCCTCGTCGCCGTACCCGCCGAGCGCCGAGACGTACAGCCCCTCGGGGCCGCAGTGGACGGTGTGCGGCCGGGAGTAGCCGGCGCGCTTGCCCAGCTCCTCCGCCTCGATGATCTTGACGAGCTCGGGGCTGACCCGGTCCTTGGTGTCGTACACGTAGATCCGCGACGACCGCAGGCCCGGCACGATCAGGTAGCGCCGCTCCACGTGGGGGTGCGGCGCGTTCGGGCACAGCGCGCTGCTGCAGGCGTTCCACCCGAAGTGGTGCAGCTCGTCCCCCGTGTACGGAAGGTCCGTCCAGCCGACGACCTTCCCGTACGACGCCGACCCCGGGTCGGTGTCGAGCACGGCCAGCGCGTCCGGCCGGGTGGCCGAGCGGTCGAAGGCGGCGACGTAGGCGAGCTTCTCCCCGGGGGCGGCGACCGCGTCCCGTGGAGAGGGATAGAACGTGGGGTCAGGCGTCCAGAGCGTCATGCGCCCAGAATCTTCCCGCATTCCCCACCAGGTCAATAGGTATCTCGCGTCCACCCCCTCAGCGCCGCCCATCGCGAAGAGCTATAACGTGACATATCGCAATTCGTGGGAGTGGGAATGTTCTTCGGCATCACCAACATCTGGACGTACGTGGTCGGGTCGCTCCTGATCATCCTGCTCCCCGGCCCCAACTCGCTGTTCGTGCTGTCCACCGCCGCACGGCACGGCGTCCGGATGGGCTACCGCGCCGCCTGCGGGGTGTTCCTCGGCGACTCTGTGCTCATGTTCCTGACGGCCGCCGGGGCCGCCTCGCTGCTGAAGTCCACGCCGCCGCTGTTCACCGCCGTCAAGTACTCCGGCGCCCTCTATCTGGCATGGATCGGCTTCGGCATGCTCCGGTCGGCCTGGGGGTCCCTGCGCCGGCCGCGCCACGCCACGCCGCCGGGAACCGCGGATCCGGCGACCGCCGCCGCGGCCCCGCTTGACGGCCCGGTCGATGGCGAGGCCGAACCCGGTACGGGTGCCGGAGCCCAGGCCGAGCGGGGCAGCCCGTTCCGCAAGGCGCTGGCGATCAGCCTGCTCAACCCCAAGGCCATCTTGTTCTTCGTGGCCTTCTTCGTGCAGTTCGTCGACCCGTCATACGACGCGCCCGCGGTGTCGTTCCTGATCCTGGCGCTGATCGTGCAGGTGTTCAGCTTCGCGTACCTGACGGGGCTGATCCTGAGCGGCACGGCCCTCGCCGCCCACTTCCGGCGGCGCCGCAAGCTCTCCGCCGGGCTCAGCACGGGCGTCGGCGCGCTGTTCCTCGGCTTCGGCATCAAGCTGGCCACCGCCACGCTCAACTGATCCGGGCCGCACTCCGGCCGGTGACCTGCGTGCCTTCCGTCCCGCCTCCGCGAGGGCCCATGCCGTACGGGCATGACGGCGGAACGGCATGGCTCAGATCAGCTGTAGATCTCGGCGACGTCAGGTACGGTAAGCCACCGACAACGGCCTTTCCCGGGGCGTTTCCGGCACCGGAGTCCGGGTAGGCGCCCGGCTACAGCGTGGGTCCACGCCGGCCCATTGGAGTGTCATGAACCACCCGCCCTACGCCCTGCCCCGGCTCACCGCCATGATCAAGCAGGCGGTGCCCCGGCTGCTGGAGGGCGTGGTGGCCCCGCTCGCCGTCTTCTACGCTGCGCTCGCGTTGCTCGGCCTGCACGGCGCCCTGGTGGCCGCGGTCTCGTGGGTCTACCTGGGTGTGCTGTGGCGGCTCGTCCGCCGCCGCCCGGTGCCCGGCACGATGCTCCTCGCGGCGATCGCGATCACCGTACGGGCCCTCATCGGGCTGTGGAGCGGCAGCGCGGTGGTCTACTTCATCCAGCCGGAGCTGGGCACCATCTGCATCAGCATGGCGTTCCTCGCCTCGGTGCGGCTGAACCGCCCGCTGGTGCAGCGGCTCACGCTCGACTACATCCACCTGCCGTCCTTCGTGCTGCGGCACGAGCGGGTGCGCAGGTTCTTCGCCCGGATCACGCTGCTGTGGGCTTTCGTGCTGCTCACCAACTCGACGGTGAGCATCTGGCTGCTGCTGCACCAGTCGATCGGCACGTACCTGCTGGTCCGGACGACGGCGGTGGCCGTGATCAGCGGCCTGGCGTTCCTCGGCTCGGCGTGGGCGTTCCGCCGCGTCCTGCAGCGGCTGCACGCCGAGGTCCCCGCGATCACCCACTAGTGGTGATCGCGGCCGAGACCGTCGGCCGCCGCCCTCGCCCGGGTACGGCGGGTGGCGACGAGGGCCCCCGCGCCGGCGGCGAACCAGGCGGCCTCGACCGCGACCTTGGCGGCTCCGTCCAGCGGATAGGTGGCCAAGGGTGCGCAGAACAGGCCCCAGACTGTGGCGAACAGGGTGATCCCGCCGATCGCCGCGCCCAGGCGGCGCGGCCAGGCGGCGCGGGCGAAGCCCCAGTAGCCGACAGAGGCGTAGACAGCCATCTCCGCGGCGAACCAGATCAAATCCATGGTCAGCTCCACAGGATGGCGGCGAGCAGGTGGATGACCGCGAAGGCGCCGGCGCCGAGCGCCATGCCGAGGTTGCGGCGCATGATGCCGAGCACCGAGTCACCCACCTGGGCGAGCCCGGAGACGACGAGCAGAGGGACCACCGCGACCGAGGGGCCCCAGACGAGGACCAACGCCGTGACCACCCCCAGCGGGAGCGCCCGCGCGGCGTACGCCCTGGTGTAGAAGTGCACGCCGGCGGTGGTCTCCTCGTCAGGCCTGAGCCCGAGGCCCGGCTTGACGACGCCCGCCACGCTGGATCCCGCCGCTCCGAGGGCGGCGAGGACGTTGAGAACGAGAAGCACGGTATCCATCAATTCTCCTCAAGAATCATTCACGCTCTGAATTGATGGACTGGACTGTATCATTCACACCATGAACGATGTCAAGCAGACGATCGCCTTCCGGCTGGGCACGCTCGGAGCGGTCATGCAGGACCGCTTCGCCTCCAAGATCGAGTTCTACGATCTGAAGCCGAAACACGTGGGCCTCATGGCCGCTCTCAAGGGCGGCACGGCCGCCGCCTCCCAGCAGGACCTGGCCGCCCGTCTCGGTGTCGCACCCAGCCTGGTCGTCGCCCTCGCGGATCACCTGGAGCGCCTGGGCGCCGTCGAGCGGGTGCGCGACCCCGGCGACCGCCGCCGCCAGACGCTGACCCTGACCGAGCACGGCGTCGCGCTCCTGGCCAGGTGCGCCGCCGCCGCCGGCGAGCTCGACGACGAGATCACCGCGTCCCTGGCGGCATCCGAGCGGGCGGCCCTGCGCGACACCCTCGGCCGCCTCGCCGCCGGTGTGGGGCTCCCCTCCTAAGCGATGTCGTGCGGCACCACCGGCATCCGACTCCGCCCATGAGCGGACCGACAGGCTTGCACCCTGTGAGCCTTTCCGGACACAACGCCGGGCGCGTGCCCGTGATAGGCAGTGGTCTCATGGAAACAGCTTTGGTCACCGGCGCCTCGCGAGGTCTGGGCGCCACCATCGCCGAACGGCTCGCCGCCGGCGGCTGGGACGTCGTCGTCAACTACGCCCACGACACCGCGGGCGCCTCCGCGGTCGTCGAGCGGATCCGGGCCGCCGGCCACTCCGCCCGTCTCGCCCGGTTCGACGTCACCGACGAGGACGCCGTACGGGAGGCGATGGCCGAGATCGGGGACGTCGCCGTCGTCGTCAACAACGCCACCGGCCCCCAGCCGCTGATGCCGGTGGACAAGCAGACCTGGGAGGTCCACCTCGACCAGCTCAGGTTCTTCGTCAAGGCCCCGCTGCTGATCCTGCACGCCGTGCTGCCCGCCATGCGGGAGGCCGGGTCGGGCAGGATCATCAACGTGGGCAGCGAGGTGACCGACCTCGGCAACGCCGAGTTCGGGCACTACGTCTCCGCCAAGGCCGCGATGCACGGCCTCACCCGGTCGTGGTCCCGCGAGCTCGGGCCGTACGGGATCACGGTGAACACGGTCGAGCCGGGGTGGATCCCGGTCGAGCGCCACGCCGACGTCCCCGCGGAGGAGTACGAGGACTACCTGCGCAACCTGCCTCTCAGCCACATGGGCGTCCCAGCCGACGTCGCCGAGGCGGTCGCGTTCCTCGCCTCCCCCGGAGCCCGGTTCGTGACCGGGCAGCGGCTCGCCGTCAACGGCGGCAAGACGATGACCTGACTCGGGCCGCCTGGTTCCGCCTCAACAGGTGTTCCCCTGAACGGGGATGGGGATATCTCACCAGAGGTGAACGGGCGTTGCTCCGGGGTGCGTGCCAGCCGGCGGATGCAACTCTCGAGATAGCCGGCGCTTGGCGGCAGGGGACCGCGGCCCGGCGCATGTGGGCCCGGTCCCCCGGCCCAGCCATCGGTCGAAGGTCCGGGGCGCCGGAGGGGGCGTCCGGCGCCGCCCGCTCGAAGGACAGGCGACTGGGGGAATCATGCTTGTATACGACCGCACCACGATTCCGGAGTCCGTCGGGCGGGGAACCCTCGATCCGGAGCTCGCCGCCTGGTTGCCGAACGGCCCGACGCTCGGCGCTGACGTGTCGATCGCCCAGGGCCGGCGGGACCACACCGTGCTGGGCAAGGGACCATGGCCGGACATCGGCTCCGTCGAGCACCTGGTGCTGCCCGGTCCGCATGGGTCGCTGACCGTACGCCGGCACACGCCGACCGCACCGGCGAGCCACCCCATCGGGGCCCTCGTGTACATCCACGGGGGCGGCTTCAGCTACGGCACTCTGGATGAGTTCGAGACCGCGATGCGGGTCATCGCCCAGCGCGCCGGGATCGCCACGTACGTCGTGGAGTACCAACTCGCGCCGGAGGCGAAGTACCCGGTGCAGATCGAGGAGATCGAGTACGTCGTCCGCTGGCTCTTCGACCACGCGTCCGATCAGGGAGTGGACCCTGAGAAGATCGCACTCGGCGGCGACTCCGCGGGGGGCAACATGACGTGTGTCCTCGCGCTCAAGCTGCGCGACGAGGACGGCCCGCGGCCGGCACTACAGGTCCCTCTGTTCCCCGAGGCCGCCTTCCCCGCCGACACGCTCGCCGGCAGCGAGAACCGCACCGGCCTGTACCTGGAGACCAACGGCATCTACGAGATGGTCCGCAACCTGCTCAAGAACACCGACGACAGCCGCGACCCGTACATCACCCCGATGAACGCGCCTTCGCACGCGAACCTGCCGCCCGCGATCCTGGTCACCAACGGCTTCGACCCGCTGCGTGACGTCGGCCACGCCTACGCCCGCAAGCTCGCGGCGGCCGGCAACGACCTGACCTACGTCCACAACCCCGATCTCACGCACGGGTTCCCGCAGTTCACCCGCTATTCCACGGCTTGCCTGCAGGCCACCGAGGAACTCGCCGACCTCATCAAGGCCCGGATCGGCTGACCACAGGGTCACCGGCCGCTCGCCCGTTTCCGAGGACATCTGCGCCGAGTTCGTCGCGTGAAAGCGCCCTCTTTCCGCAATAAATCGGTTAATGTCCGTTCATGTCCGGCGCTTATTTCCCCCGCATCCAGACCGTCACGGGCGCCGTGCCCGTCGCAGAAATCGAGGGTCCGGTGCTCCCCCGGGAGCACCTGCGCACCGACACGCGGTGGGGAATCGGTGTCGGCTCCGACCCGTACCGCTGGCTCGACGAGGAACGGTACGTCCTCGCCGAGATGAAGGCCCTCCACCGCGAGCACGGCTTGGGCCTGGTGGTCGAGCACAGTTGCGTCGGCATGGCGCGCGACCCGGCCGCGCTCGCCCGGATCGCGATGGCCGGGCGGGTTCCCGTGGTCGCCGCGACGGGCTTCGCCCCCGAGCCGTTCTCCGGCGCGCTGATCCAGCGGTACGGCGTCGAGGACCTGACGGCCGACCTGCTGCATGAGATCGGCGCGGGGCTGGACGGCACCGGGGCACGGCCGGGCGTGATCGTGGCGCTCGCCCACGGCGACATCCCCACCCCCGCGGAGGAGCGCGCCGTCACGGCGGCGGCCCGGGCCTCGCTGCGGACCGACCTTCCCATCGCCACCGGCGGTCTCGAACTGCTGGAGCTGCTCCTCGACCAGCACGTGCCGGCCCACCGCGTGAGCGCCCGGAGCACCGACGGCCCGGCCCAGCGCAAGATCGCCGAGACGGGCGCCTACGTCAGTGTGAGCGACACCGAGGACGTCCTGACGCTGCTCGACGCCGGGCACGCCGAGCGGGTGCTGCTCAGCAGCGCCGTCTCCCGCCGGGAGCACCTCGCCGAGTACGGCGGGGCGGGGTACGGCCGGCTGTTCTCCGTCCTCCTGCCCGCGTTGAGCGAGGCCGGCGTGGACGAGGCGACCCTCCGCCTCATCACCCACGACAACCCGCTCCGCTGGCTCGCCGGCTAGCCACCCCTTCAAGGCGTACATCACGTGTTCCAGTGGAGCTATGAGTCGAAGCCGAGCCCCAGGGCGTCGAGGGTGCGCAGCCAGGCGTTGCGGCGGCCCTCGTGGGTGTCCGCTCGAGCCATCGACCAGCGGGTGAGCTGGATGACGCCCGACCTGACCGGCTCGGGCGGGAACGGCACCGGCTTCTCCCTGACCATGCGCAGGCGGGTCCGCTCGGTCTCCTGCCCCGACAGCAGATCCAAGGCGACGTCGGCCCCGAACCTGGTCGCCCCCACGCCCAGCCCGGTGTAGCCGGCGGCGTAGGCGAGGCGGGAGCCGTACGCGGTGCCGAAGAACGCGCTGAACCGGCTGCACGTGTCGATGACACCGCCCCAGCGGTGCGTGAAGCGCAGGCCGTGCAGCTGCGGGAACGTCTCGAAGAAGTGCCGGGCCAGCATCTCGAACGTGGCGTCCCGCTGGTCGTAGCGCGCCTTGATGAGGCCGCCGTTGTGGTAGACCGCGTCGTAGCCGCCCCACAGGATCCGGTTGTCGCCGGTCAGCCGGTAGTAGTGGAACCGGTTGGCCGAGTCGCCCACGCCCTGCCGGCCCCGCCAGCCGATCGAGGCGAGCTGGGAGTCCGACAACGGCTCGGTCATCAGCGCGTAGTCGTACACGGGCACGAGGAAGTGCTTGAGCCGGCGCAGCAGCGGCGGGAAGGCGCCGGTGCCGAGCGCCACACGCCCGGCCCGCACGACGCCGAGGGGCGTGGCCAGCTCCAGCAGCCTGCCGGCGTCCTCCACCGACCGGACCGGCGTGCGCTCGAAGATCCGCACGCCGAGCCGCGCGCACGCGTCCCTGAGCCCCCAGGCCATCCGTGCGGGATCCACCAGCGCGACGCCGTCGCGGTCCCACAGGCCGCCGAGGTACGTCGGGGAGTCGACCTCGGCCCGCACCCGCTCCCGGTCCAGCCGTTCGAGCCGCAGGCCGATCGAGGCGGCGGCGCGCTCCTCCTCGTCGAGCCCGGCGAGCTGCCACTCCTCCGTGGCGACCCGCAGCTCCCCGGTCCGCTCGAAGGAGCAGTCCACCCCGTGCCGGGCCAGCGACGCCTGCATCGCGTCGAGGTTCTCCCGGCCGAGCCGCTCCAGTACGGAGATCTCCTCCGGCCAGCGCTCCAGCCCGTTGCCGAGGCCGTGGGTGAGGCTGGAAGAGCAGAAGCCGCCGTTGCGCCCGGAGGCGGCCCAGCCGATCCTGCGCCCTTCCAGCAGCACCACGTCGAGCGAGGGATCGCGTTCCTTCGCCGCCAGCGCCGTCCACAGCCCGGTGAAGCCGCCCCCGACCACCGCCAGGTCCGCGGTCACGTCGCGGGTCAGCCGGGGCAGCGGTGCGGGCGCGTCCGGCCGGTCCAGCCAGTACGGCTTACGCTCGGCGTCGTCGAGCGCCTTCACCGGATCCCCGCCTTCCGTCCCATGAGATCAGGCGCGCCGGCGGGCCATGAGGGCGTTGCCCACGGCGAGCAGGCACCCGACCGCGAAGATCAGCGTGCCCATGACGTTGACCTGCGGCGGGAGGCCGACGCGGGTGGCCCCCCAGATCCACAGCGGGAACGTCACCGTGTCGCCTGAGGTGAAGTTGGTGATGACGAAGTCGTCGATGGACAGCGCGAACGCCAGCAGCGAACCGGCCAGCACGCCGGGGAAGATCATCGGCAGCGTGACCAGGCGGAACGTGTCCCATGGTGAGGCGCCGAGGTCGCGGGCCGCCTCCTCCAGCGACGCGTCCAGCGTCATGACCCGGGCCCGCACGGTCACGGCCACGAACGAGATCGAGAACATGACGTGCGAGATCACGATCGTCCAGAAGCCGAGGGGCACGGCGAGCGTCACGAACAGCGACAGCAGCGAGGCGCCCATCACGATCTCGGCGCACGAGATCGCCGCGAACATGACCAGGTTCATCGTGCCGGAGCCCCGGAAGCGGTAGCGGCCGAGCGCCAGGCCGATGAGCGAGCCGAGCACCCCGGCGATCACCATCGTCAGCACCGCGATGAGGATCGAGTTCTTGAGAGCCCTGGACAGGTCGCCGATCTCGAACAGCTCGCCGTACCACCTGAAGGTGAAGCCCTGCCAGGTGGTGTTGAAGCGGCCGTGCGTGTCGTTGAACCCGAACAGGATCATCACGGCGATCGGCAGGACCAGCCACGCGATCACCAGCCAGGTGTAGAACCGCAGCAGCCGGCCCTTGAACAGGCCGCGCGTTCTCCGCGGGCTCGCGGGGCTCGTCGTGTCGGCGGTGGTCATCGCGCCGCCACCTCCAGCACGTCGTCGGTCCCGAGCGCCCGGGCGTAGGCGAAGATGCCGATGAGCAGCAGCGCCATCAGCGTGAACGACAGCGCGGACGCGGTCGGGTAGTCCTGGTTGACCAGGTACTGGTTCTGGATGACGTTGCCGATCATGGTGTTGCCGGTGCCGCCGAGGACGGACGCGTTGACGTAGTCGGAGGTCGCCGGGACGAACGTCATCAGCACGCCGGCGAAGACGCCGGGCAGCGACAGCGGCAGGACGACCCGCAGGAACGTCTGCACCTTGCTCGCGTACAGGTCCTGCGCCGCCTCCACGACCCGCGGGTCGATCCGCTCCAGCGCCACGTACATCGGCAGCACCATGAACGGCAGGAAGTTGTACGCCAGGCCGCCGATCACGGCAACGCTCGTGGCGAGGATGTGGAAGTCCTCGGGGAGCACGCCGAGGCTCTTCAGCGGGCCGAGCACCATCCCGTTGTCGGACAGCAGGAACTGCCAGGAGATGGTCCGCAGGACGAACGACACCAGGAACGGCAGCAGCAGCAGGAACAGGTACATCGACTTGCGCTCGCCGCCCCTGAACGCGATCCAGTACGCCACCGGGAAGCCGATGACGATCTGGATCACGGTCGCGACCAGGCCGTACATCACGGAACGGATGATCTGGTCGTGGTAGTTGGCGATGCCGTCGGCGTAGCTGTGCCAGTTCCAGTCGAAGACGAACCCCTCGACGACGTTGCCCGTCTGGAGCGACATCGACAGCATGACGACGGTCGGGATCACGAAGAAGATCGCGAGCCAGAGCCCGCCCGGGAAGATCAGCGCGTACGGCGTGAGCGCCGCCTTGATCCTGCCCATCACACCTCCCAGCCCAGCGGCACGCGAGCCGCGCTCATGACGTCGTGATGGACTGGAAGATGCCCTCGAACTGCTTCTGCTCGGCGGTGTCCTTGAAGTTGCGGTAGCTGCGCAGCTTCGCGTAGTCCGCCTCGGCCGGGAACACCAGCGGGCTGGAGGCGACCGCCTCCAGAAGCTTCTTGTCGTCGCCGGAGGCCTTGGCGGCGTCGGCGGCGATGACGTCCTTGGCCGCCGGGACCGGCGTGACGTAGTTGATGTACTCGGCCAGATGCGCGGCCACGTCGACGTCGTAGAAGAAGTCCATCAGCATGATCGCGTCGACCGGGTTGGCCGCGGTCGTCGGGATCATCATGTTGTCCGTCCAGATCGTGGCGCCCTCCTCGGGGATCACGAACTTCAGGTCGGTCCCGTCGGAGACGTTCTTCTGGAAGATGTCGCCCGACCAGGCCATCGTCAGCCAGATGTCGCCCTTGCTCAGCGGGTCCACGTACGACTGGTCGTAGTACTTGCGGACGATGCCGGAGTCGCGCTGCTCCTTGAGCTTGGCCGCCGCCTTCTCCCAGTCGGCCGGGCCGGACTTGTCCGGATCGATGCCGAGCGCGAACATCCCGAAGTTCGCGATCTCCTGCGAGTCGGACATCATGCCGACCTTGCCCTTGTACTTGGGGTCGAACAGGGCGGCCATGCTGGTCGGCGGCGTGTCCACGTACTTGGGGTTGTACGCGATGCCGGTCAGGCCCGAGGTCCACGGGACGCTGTACAGGTTGCCCGGGTCGTACGACTCGTTCTTGTACCGCTCGCCCGCGTTGGCCGCGAAGTTCGGCAGCTTGGAGTGGTCGAGGGGCACGAGGTAGCCGAGCTGGACGAGCTGGGTGAACTGGATGCCGTTGGTGACCACCATGAGGTCGTAGCCGATCGACTGCCCGGCGGCCAGCTGCGGCTGGATCTTGGCGAACCAGCCCGCGTTCTCCTGGATGACCTCCTTGTAGGTCACCGAGATCCCGGTCTGCTGGGTGAACTGCTTCAGCTCGGGGTGCTTGGGGTCCATGTAGAGGGGCCAGTTGGCGAAGTCGACGTGGCCGTTCTTGACCTTGCCGGACCAGTACTTCTCCACCGCCGACTGGGCCTGGGCGGAGGAGGTCGGCTTGGCCACGCCCTTGCCCTGCACGCCGCAGGCGGCGAGGGCGAGCCCGGTGGCCGACAGGCCGGCGAGGCGGAAGGCGTCACGGCGGCCGAGACGGCGCTGGGTCATGCCACGGAGGAGTGCGGGGTCCGGCGGGAAGGGGTTGTTCATGGGGTTCGTGCTCCGGGGGATCGAGGTTTACCGCAGCGCGTACGAGTGCCGGGGCTGCCAGGAGAGCCAGACCGATTCGCCTCGTTCGGCGGTGATGGTGCTGTCGTGGGCGTTCTGCTCGAACACGGTGATCTCGGCGCCGTCGGCGAGGGTCACCAGGTAACTGTTGTAGGTGCCGAGGTAGACGACCTCGGACACGGTCCCCCTTACGACGCTCAGCTCACCCTCGGGCTGCTGGGTGCCGATGGTGATCTTCTCGGGGCGTACGGTCAGGTTGACGGCGTCACCGGTGGAGACGGCAGTGGTGACCGCGCCGCCGGCGGGGATCAGGATCCGGTCGCTGGGGCCGAGTGCGAGCAGGGCCACCTCTCCGGTGACGCTCTGGACGGTGCCGCTCAGCAGGTTGGAGGTGCCGATGAACCCGGCGACGAACGTGGTGGCGGGGCGCTCGTAGATCTCACGCGGATCGGCGAGCTGCTCGACGAGGCCGTCGTTCATCACGGCGATGCGGTCGCTCATCGTCAGCGCCTCGCCCTGGTCGTGGGTCACGTAGACGAACGTGATGCCGACCTCACGCTGGATGCGCTTGAGCTCGATCTGCATGTGCTGGCGGAGCTTGAGGTCGAGCGCGCCGAGCGGCTCGTCGAGCAGGAGGGCGCGGGGCCGGTTGACCAGGGCGCGGGCGAGCGCCACGCGCTGCTGCTGCCCGCCCGACATCTCCTTGGGCCGGCGTTTCTCACGGCCGACCAGGTCGACCACTTCGAGGATCTCGCCCACCCGGCGCTTGATCTCGTCGTCGGCGACCTTCCTGCGGCGGAGCCCGAACGCCACGTTCTCCCACACGTTCATGTGCGGGAACAGCGCGTACGACTGGAACACCATGTTGACGTCGCGCTTGTTCGGCGGGACGCTCGTGACGTCCTCCCCGTGCAGCCTGACGACTCCCCCGGTGGGGTCCTCGAACCCGGCGATCATCCGCATGGTGGTGGTCTTGCCGCACCCGGAGGGGCCGAGGAGGGAGAAGAACTCCCCCTCCGCGATCGTGAGACTGACGCCCTTCACGGCCTGTACGACCTCGCCGTGCGAGGTGTACTCCTTGACCACGTTGTCGAGCTCGATGGCGGGCACGGCTTGCGATACGGGGGCGGCCACGGCCGCCCCCACGCCCGCCTGGATCTCTGTCATTCCAGGCTTATCCCTCTTTATCAATAGGCCGTGCGGCTCGCGCCGGGGAGCCTATTCGCCGATGTAGTGCATGACGTGCTTGACGCGGGTGTAGTCGTGCAGGCCGAAGACGGAAAGATCCTTGCCGTAGCCGGAGTGCTTGAAGCCGCCGTGCGGCATCTCGGAGACGAACGGGATGTGGGTGTTGACCCAGACGACTCCGAAGTCGAGACGCTTGGACATCCGCATGGCGCGGCCGTGGTCGGAGGTCCACACCGAGCCGGACAGGCCGTACCTGACGCCGTTGGCCTTGGCCAGGGCGTCCGCCTCGTCGGTGAAGGTCTGGATGGTGATGACCGGGCCGAAGATCTCGTCCTGGATCATCTCGTCGTCCTGCCGGAGGCCGTCGACGACGGTGGGGGCGAAGAAGTAGCCCTTGTCGCCGACGCGGTGACCGCCGGTGAGGACGGTCGCGTGCTCGGGCACCCGCTCCAGGAAGCCCTCGACGCGGGCCAGCTGGTTGGGGTTGTTCAGCGGGCCGAAGTAGGCGTCCTCCTCGTCGAGGCCGCCCAGCTTCGTCGCGGCGGCGGCCTCCGTGAGGGCGGCGGCGAGCTCGTCGTGGATGCTCTCGTGGACGAGGACGCGGGTGGCGGCGGTGCAGTCCTGGCCGGCGTTGTACAGGCCCGCCCCCGCGATCCCCTCGGCGACGGCCTTGATGTCCTTGACGTCTTCGAAGACGACGACCGGGGCCTTGCCGCCGAGCTCCAGGTGGACGCGCTTGACGTCGTCCGCGGCGGTCTTGGCGACCGCCATGCCGGCGCCGACCGAGCCGGTGATGGCGACCATGCTCGCGCTGGGGTGACCGACCACCAGCGCGCCGGTCTCGCGGTCGCCGGTGACGACGTTGAAGACGCCGGCCGGCAGGACGTCGCCGATGATCTCGGCGAGCTTGAGCGTGGACGCCGGGGTGGTGTCGGACGGCTTGAGCACGATGGTGTTCCCCGCCGCGAGGGCGGGGGCGATCTTCCAGACCGCCATCATCATCGGGTAGTTCCACGGGGTGACCTGGCCGATGACGCCGATCGGCTCGTGCCGGATCACCGAGGTGTGGTCGGCGAGGAACTCACCGGCGGTCGGGCCCTCCAGCGTGCGGGCCGCCCCCGCGAAGAAGCGGAAGTGGTCGGCGGCGACCGGGGTCTCGTCCTCCGCCATGCGGGCGCGGGGCTTGCCGGTGTTGCGGCACTCGGCGTCGTTGATCTCGTCCGCGCGCGCCTCGACGGCGTCGGCGATCTTCAGCAGCAGCCCGGCGCGCTCGCCCGGCGTCGTCTGGCCCCAGGTCTCGAACGCCGCCGTCGCGGCGGCGTAGGCGGCGTCGACGTCCTCCTGGCCCGATACCGGTGCCTGGGCGTAGACCTCTCCGGTCGTAGGGTCTACGACGTCGGAGAAACGGCCGCTCGCGGCGTCGACGAACTTCCCGTTCACGAAGTTCTGGAGACGGATGGTCACCGCTGACCTCCTGGGGGTCGTGAGTTGTCGCGACTCTGGCAGACAAAAGAGACAAGAACAAGGGAATTCGTGGCTAAGATACCAAATCGCTACGGAATCGCTTGACAAGGGCGACTCAGCTGACAACATGTCAGACCACGATCGCAACATGTCAAAAACGGCCGTGTAACAGGCGGCCGGTACGGCGAGGTCCCCCCGTTTCGCCCAGGAAGGACACCCCCCGAGGATGACGACTCCGCCAAAGGTACGCGCGGCCGCCAAGGGTGGGCCGGTGGTGCTCGACGAGATCTCCAAACAGATCATCGAGCAGCTCCAGATGGACGGGCGCAAGCCGTACGCCGCGATCGGCAAGGCGGTCGGGCTGTCGGAGGCCGCGGTGCGCCAGCGCGTGCAGCGCCTGCTCGACCTCGGGGTCATGCAGATCGTCGCGGTCACCGATCCGCTGACGCTCGGCTTCCCCCGCCAGGCGATGATCGCGGTGAAGTGCGAGGGCGACCTGGAGACGGTCGCCGACGAGCTGTCGTCGATAGACGAGATCGACTACGTCGTGCTGACCGCCGGCTCGGTCGACATCATGGTCGAGGTCGTCTGCGAAGGGGACAGCCACCTGCTGGAGATCCTCGGGAAGATCCGGGCGATCCCCACCGTGCGGTCGACGGAGACGTTCGTCTACCTCAAGCTGCACAAGCAGACCTACTCGTGGGGCACCCGCTGACCCACGCGCGCGAGCGCAGACCGTCGGCGGCAGCTCAGGCACGCTACCGCGACCACGTATCGCTTCCGGCCCGGCGCGTGCCCCCCCTGCCGCCGTTAGCCGACGCGTGCCACCGCCCGCACCGGGGCGCCGTCGGCGCCCTGGATGCGCAGCGGCAGCAGTGACACCTCGATGGGACGCCCGGCCGCCTGGGCGTCGATCAGGACGCCGAGGTTGCGCAGATTCTCCGCGATGACCGCGTGCGCGCCGCACAGCGCCCGGTGGGCCGGGAGGTCGCCGGCCGGGGTGGGGTCCACGCTGAGCGCGTCGACGCCGACGGTGCGCACGCCCGCCTCCGCGATCGACTCGGCCGCCTCGGCCGCCAGGTACGGATGCTCCAGGTAGCCGCCGGTGCCCCACTGGTCCGACCACCCCGTGGCGACGAGAAGGATCACTCCTGGCCGTAGCCACGGGGCCACGAGACCCGCGCCGATCGGCGAGCGGGGCGGCAGCCCGCGGGCGTCCACCACCGCAGCGGGGCCCACGAACCGCTCCAGCGGCAGGTCGTCGAGGGTGGGGAGCGCGTCGTCGATGTGGAACGGCGCGTCGACGTGGGTGCCCGACTGCGACCCGAGATGCAGGCCGAGGACGTTCACGCCCCCGGCCGCCACGGTGAGTGCGGGCGCGATCTCCACGGCCGGGTCGCCGGGGTAGACCGGCATCCCGCTCACCATCGGCACCGACAGATCGACGATCAGCGGCAGCGCGATGGTGTGGTCGCCGCCGACCGTGACCAGCCGGGTGCCGCCCTCCATCAGGCCCGAGTCGACGGGCCCCCGAGGTTCGGTCATGACCGGCGCCTTCCCTTCGTGTCCATGCTCTCGTCACCGCTCTCGTCGCCGATCTTGCCGCCTGCGCTCACACGGCCGGTCTCGCGACCGGCTTGATGACCGGCTCCGCCGCAGGGTTCGTCTCCACCCCGGGAGTGCTGCCGTCCCCGCCTCCGTACAGGTGCGGGCGCCTGTCGCGGTGGACGTCGTTGCGCGAGCCGGTCGACTTGTCCCAGGCTCGCGTCAGATCGCAGTCGGCCACCAGCACGGCCGGACGGTCCTGGAGCACCGGCCCCGCCAGCGGGTAGCCGTCCGGGCCGATGATCGACGTGCCGGACACCCAGCTCACGCCCCGCTCGGCCCCGCACCGGTCGGCGACGGCGACGAACATGCGGTTGCCGGCCGCGGCCACCTGAGCGTACGCGACCAGGACCGGGCGCTCCCCGATCGGCACGGGCGCCGACGGCCAGTTGGTGGAGACGGCAAGGAGGTCGGCCCCCGCCAGGGCGCAGGCACGCACCCACTCGGGGAACTCCAGGTCGTAGCAGACCATCATCCCGATCCGGCCGACGGCGGTGTCCACGACAGGGGCGGCCCGTTCGCCCGGCACGAACACGTCCTGCTCGTCGTCCCAAAGGTGGACCTTGCGGTAGACCTCGCGGATGCCTGCCGGGTCGACGAGGGCCTGGCTGTTGCTCACGCCGCCGTCCACCCGCTCGCAGAAACCCCCGACGATCACCAGGTCGTGGGCGCGGGCCAGCCGCGCCCAGCCGGTCACGGTGGGTCCGTCGGCCGGCTCGGCGAGCGCCTCCGCCTCCCCGGCCCCGGAGAACACGTAGCCGCTGTTGACCAGCTCGGGCAGCACCACGACCCGGGCCCCGGCGGCGGCCGCCTCCTCCACCGCGGCCTCCGCGGCGGCACGGTTGCCCGCCGCACGTGCCACCTGGAGGGACAGCTGCGCCACGGCCACGCGCGTCACGGCCGCCACCTCTTACCTCCACCTCCCGGCGCACGCTCCGACATCACGGCCCCGCCGTCCCTGACTACGACGCCGAGCACGGATCGGGGCTCATCGCGGTCAGGGCGGCCGGGCTGGTCGGCGTCATCGGCTAGAGCTTGGGCTTGGCGGCGTGGTACAGCCAGGCGTCGAACAGGGCGTCCAGGTCCTGCCCCGACTCCTTCTCCGCGAGGTCGGTGAAGTCCCGGGTGACGACCGTGCCGTGGCGGTTGTCCTCCGCCCACGTCCGCAGGAGCGAGAAGAAGGTGTCGTCGCCGATCTTGGTGCGCAGCGCGTGCAGGGTCATCGCGCCCCGGAGGTAGACGGCGTTCCAGTCGAACATGCCCGCCTTGCCCGGGTCACCTGTCTTCAGCTTCCAGAAGTCGCCCTTCTTCTTGTAGTAGTTCGCGAAGGTCTTCTGCGCCGACGGGCCGCCGTGCTGCTCCTGGTACAACCACTCGGCGTACGTCGCGAAGCCCTCGTTGAGCCAGATGTCCTTCCAGCTCTTCAGGCCCACGCTGTCGCCGAACCACTGGTGGGCCAGCTCATGGACGATCTCCAGGTCGTCGCCTGGCGCCATGTCGTAGACGGGCCGCCCCTGGGTCTCGAGGGCGTAGCTCACCTTGAGCACGTCGGCGATGCCGCCGGTCGAGGAGAACGGGTAGGTGCCGAAGACCTTCGACTCCCACTGGATCGCCTTGGCCGTGGTCCGGTGGAGGTACTGGGACTGCTTGGCCAGCGTGGGGTCGTACGCCGTGATGTTCGGCACGCCGTTGACGGTGCCCTCGCTGACCTTGAACTTCCCGATCGCCACCATGGCGAGGTAGGGGGCCATCGGCTGGCTCATCTCCCACCTGGACGTGGTCCAGCCGTGCCGGACGCCGACGATCCCGGAATTCTTGGGCTCGCCGTTGGCCAGCACCGTGACGCCTGCCGGGGTGGAGACGCGGAAGGTGAAGGTCGCCTTGTCTTGCGGGTTGTCGTTGGCCGGGAACCAGCTGCGGGCGCCGTCCGGCTCGGAGACCGCGGTCGCGCCGTCCTTGGTGGTGATCCAGCCTTCGAGGCCGAGCGCCTCGTCGTTGATCGCCTTCGGTTTCCCGGAGTAGGCCACCTCGACGGTGAACTTCTCGCCGGACGGGAGCCCGTGCTTCGGCGTGATGACGAGCTCCTGGCCCTTGCGCTGGTAGGAGGCCCGCTTGCCGTTCACCTCGATCGCGCCGATCTTCAGTCCGCTGAAGTCGAGGTTGAAGCGCGAAAGGTTCTTGGTGGCGGTCGCGGTGATCGTCGCCGTGGCGCTCAGGTGGTCGGACTTCGGGTCGTACCGCAGCTTGAGGTCGTAGTGGCCGACGTCGTAACCGCCGTTGCCGGCGTGCGGGAAGTACGGGTCACCGAGACCGGACGAGCCGGGAGTGAACGCGTCAGCCGCGGAGGAGGAGGTGGAGCTGGAAGACGCGGAGGACGTTCCAGGCACCATCACGATGAGAGACGCGGCCACCGCGAGGGCAGCCGTGGCAGAGGTCGTCAGGGGGGTTGGTCTGCGAAGCATGGTCACCATCGTGGAGCATCAGGTGAGGAAACGGGTACTTATTCCTTTTTCGTACTGTTGCCTCCGCCAGCCCGCCGGCTCACCGGCCGCGAGGCGTCACGGGCGGCGTTCGAGGACGTCGGCGATCTCCGCGAGGAAGCCGTCGACCTCCCCGATCGCGTACCCGGGCCGGAACACCACGGTCGCGAACGTCACCTCACGGACCTGCGCGGCGGTGACGGGGCGCTCGGTGGTGCCGCGGAGGGTGGCCACCACCTGGTCGAGAAAGGCGTCGACCTGGTCCTCCCGGTAGCCCGTGCCGAGCCTGCCCGGCCGGAATGCCACCCGCTCGATCCGGGTCACCTGCGCTTCCACCCATCCTTCTTCCGTATCCGGAACGGCCTGGGGGACGCCGGTGTCCGCACGCTCTGATCCTGTGCCCGGCATGGGGAGTCCGTGTCGCGAAGCGGGCGTCTCCCGAGCCGGGGCCTGTCCAGAGTCGTCGCCGGCCGGATGTCCCTCAGGCGTCGGGACGGATCCATCGCGCAGTCCTTCATTCGCTCCGGCGCCGGACGACTGTGCGCCGATTCCTGCGCCCGGCCCTGCGTTGGTCTTCATCTCGCTCCCCGTGCCGGGCCCTGCGCCGACCCCCGCGCCGGCTCCCTTGCCGGTGGTCGTATGAGCGAGGTCCGCACCCGCCTCGGGGTCCGCACCCGCTTGGGCCCTCGGGGCAGGCACCATGTGTGCCGGAGGCACGGGCTGGGTGTCCGAATCCATGTCGGAGCCGCCGATCTCCGAGAGCCGGCCGGCGACCTCTGTCCGGTGACTCGGCGACATCACCGCCCCGTGCCGGCCTTCCTCTGCCGTCGGAGCCTCCGCCAGCACACCAGACGTACGGGACCGGCTGAGCGCGTCTCCCCCGGATGCGACGTCTCCCCCGGATGCGACGTCTCCGCTGGATGCGACGTCTCCGCTGGACGCCGCCGCGAAGAGGCCCGCCCTGGCCTCGACCGCCACGATGAACGCGTCGAGCGCGAAGTCGACGGCCGTCTCGTTGTAACCCCCGAGTTTTACGGCGAACTTCGCCGAACGGATGTCCTCGGCGGTCACCGCAGGACCGTCGAGCGGGCCCACACCGAGTGTCTGCTCGATCCGGCGGATCAGCTCGTCGACCTGATCGGGGTCATAACCCAGCCGTACGCCCATGACGCGTGGAAAGCGATTCATCCACTCCTCCAGGCCTTCTGATCCGCTTGCTCATTCTGGAGGTATTCGCACGGCAAAAGCGAGTCACGATGATCACGAAATGTCGCCACGTGGACGGGGATATCCGGCTAGGCTCCGAGAACTATGCGGGTCGCCAACCTCTCCTTCCGTTATGGGCGGCGGGAGCCGTGGGTCCTGTCCGGCGTGAGCCTGGCCCTCTCCCGAGGCGACGCCGTCGAGGTCGTGGGCCCCAACGGCACGGGCAAGTCCACCCTGCTGCGCTTGCTCGCCTCCCTGCTCAGACCGGTCGAGGGCGCGATCGAGGATCGTCCAGGCGTCGTCGGATACGCCCCTGAGCGCTTTCCCGCGGCCCAGCCCTTCACGGTCGCCGCGTACCTGCGGCACATGGCCGCCATCCGTGGAACGGACCCGCACGCGATCGGCGAGTGGACCGAACGGCTGGGCATGGAGCACCTGCTCGGCCAGATGCTGCCGGACCTGTCGAAGGGCAGCGCGCAGAAGGTCGGCCTCGCCCAGGCCCTGCTCTGCGAGCCGGGGCTGCTCATCCTCGACGAGCCGTTCGCCGGGCTGGACACCGCCACACGTGCCGGGCTGCCCGCCCTCATCGGAGAGGTCACCGCCAGAGGCGGGATCGTCGTCGTGAGCGATCACCAGGGCGACCTGCGGACGTTCCCGGGGTTGCGCCGATGGGAGGTCCACAACCGGAGCGTCAGGGAGCTCCCGGCCCAGCCCTCGGACCGCGTCGCCTCCTCCCATCAGCCGCCCCTCACCGTGCTGGAGGTCGAAGTCCCGCCGTCCAAGGCCGCCGACCTGGCCGATCGCCTCCGCGCCGAGGGTTACGCCGTCCGGACGGCACGCGAGGCGGCCAAGTGACGTACCGTTCCAGCCGCATCTCCCCTCCAGGCCGCGCCCTCGCGAGGCGCGGCGACCCGCTCGGCGGCATTTCGGGACCTCCACGCCGTACGACTGAGGTGTGCTTACGCGCCACCACGGCACCCGCGCGCCGTGCGGCCGGGGTGTGCCTACGCGGCACGCCGGCACCCGCACACCGCGCGACCAGAGTGTGCCTACGCGGCACGCCGCGGACGGACCTGCGTGGTGGGATGGCCGAGCCCACAGACCGTAGGGCCGGCACGCATCCACGCGACACGACCCAGACGCGTACACGTGACGAGATCGCGGTGCTCAGAGAGGATCCCAGTTGATCGCCCTGACGTGGTTCCGTCTGGCCGCGTACGCGCGCTCGCATCGTGCGTTTCAGCCCCTCATCGGGTTGCTCCCACTGCTGGCCATCCTGTACGCGACGCCCATCCCGGCGAGTCAGGAGCTTGGGGCCACGGCCGACTCGGCCGCGATGCTCCTCCCTGTGTTCGCCTGGGCGGTTCGCGGGCTGCTCGACACCGAGCCTGACGAGCAGCGCATGATTTCCCTGTCCGCCATCGGACGCCGGGAGATCGCCGGCGGACTGCTGGCAGCGGCCGCGTTCGCACTGGCCCTGGCAACGATCTCCGAGATCGCCTTGCTCGCCCGCCTGTCGAGCTCTCCCACTCTGACGGTCGTCCTGATAGGCGTGGGGCTGCACCTGCTCTCCGTCATCGCGGGGGTGGCCCTCGGAGCGCTGACGAGCCGCCCGATCTTGCCTTCGCCGGCCGTCTCGACCTTGGCTCTCGTCCTGGGCTACCTCGCCATGTTGCTGATCAGCGCCTCCGGGACGCGCTGGGTCGGGGTCCCCGTGATGACGTGGATGCGCGACGCCCACCATGGGACATTGATCGCGGAACTGCCGCCTCTTGCCGCTCAGTCGCTGCTATGGCCCGCTCTTGGCCTCGCCGCCTACACCTGGCTTCGCCGTAGCCGTCCCTGAACAGGCGACTCCCGAAGCCGGGTCGGCGCTTACTCTCTTCGTGGGAGTGGCTACGTAGAGTTGCGTCGAGCGTGTGTTCGATATAGGGTGGGGGTAGCCGTTACAGGTGAGCTTAGTTGGCGGGCCGTTGTGGGCCATGCGCCGTGTGATGAGTAGCTGAGTCTGCTTGAGGGGTTCCCGGTCCGGGCGATCGGGAGGCAGTCTGTCGCTTTCGTTGCCGGTCAGGGGGTGCCCGCCGTGTCAGCTCCGTCTGCATCTTCGCCGTCGTCTTCGTCGTCTTCGTCGTCTTCGTCGGCTCGGCTGCCGGGGTCGCCGTCTGTTCAGTCGGCCGGCTGGGCACCTGGTGGCCGTCCCGCCGCGGCGCGTCCTTTCACCCTTGTTGGTTCGGCGGTGGCCGCCGATCGGTGCTCCGGTTCCTCTGCTGGCACAGCCGAGGCTGAGCCGGTGCCCCTGCCCGGCCTCGATGCTTATAGCGGTGCAGCCGTGGCCGGCTCCCCGGTCGACCGGGTGCCCCCGCCTGTGGCAGGACCTGCACCCGAACCGATAGCGGCCTCCGTGACCGAGCCGGTAGCCGGGCCGATGGTGCCGCCTGGGACCGAACCAGTGGCCGGGCCGATGGAGACTCCTGCGGCGGGGCTTGTGGATGAACCGGTGGCCGATTCCGAGGCCGGGTTGGTGGCCGACTGTGGGGCTGAGCCGGTGGCTGAGTCGGTGGCTTGTCGTGGTGGTGGGTGGTTGGGGGGTTGGGGGGAGGATCGGCCGGGGGTGCCGATTCCTGAGGGGCTGGCCGCGTTGCCGCCGGGGGCGGAGTTGGCGCGGGTGCTGGCGGGCATCAACGTGGCGACCGTGTCGGGGTATGACACGGTGGAGGTGTTGAAGGCGGCCTACCGGCAGTCCTGTCATGATCGGGCGTGGTTCTTGCAGGTGATGCTGGAGGTGGGGCTGCGCGAGCA
>NZ_JBEZDW010000062.1:0-27259 GCF_040802045.1 Microbispora sp. NPDC049125
ACCCGCGCCAACTCCGCCCCCGGCGGCAACGCGGCCAGCCCCTCAGGAATCGGCACCCCCGGCCGATCCTCCCCCCAACCCCCCAACCACCCACCCCCACCACGACAAGCCACCGAGGCCACCGGCTCAGCCACCGACTCAGCCACCCGCTCAGCCCCACAGTCGGCCACCAACCCGGCCTCGGAATCGGCCACCGGTTCACCCACAGGCCCCACCGCAGGAGTCTCCATCGGCCCGGCTACCGGCTCGGTCACAGAGGCCGCTATCGGTTCGGGTGCAGGTCCTGCCACAGGCGGGGTCACCCGGTCGACCGGGGAGCCGGCCACGGCGGTGCCGCTATAAGCATCGAACCCGGGCAGGGGCACCGGCTCAGCCTCGGCTACGCCACCGGAGGAACCGGAGCACCGATCGGCGGCCACCGCCGAACCAACAAGGGTGAAAGGACGCGCCACGGCGGGACGGCCACCAGGTGCCCAGCCAGGCGACTGAACAGACGGCGACCCCGGCAGCCGAGCCGACGAAGACGACGGCGAAGATGCGGACGAAGACGACGGCGAAGATGCAGACGGAGCTGACACGGCGGGCACCCCCTGACCGGCAACGAAAGCGACAGACTGCCTCCCGATCGCCCGGACCGGGACCCTCTCACGCAGACTCAGCTACTCATCACACGGCGCATGGCCCACAACGGCCCGCCAACTAAGCTCACCTGTAACGGCTCTACCCCAACACTATATCGAACACACGATCGATGCAAGCCGTATCCGGGTACGCGTACAACGCACCCACAAGCCCTCGATCCCTCGATCGACGAGCGGACCATACGCGGGTGCCGGCTGCGCATTCGACGATCCGTGACGGAGCTCATGAACCCCGAGGTCAGTCCTCGGCGACCACGCGGAGGGTCTTCAGGCTGGGGTCGGCCGCGTCGGGGATGTCCATGCCGCCGGCGAGGCCGGTCGTCAGGTAGCGCAGCACGGGCCGGGTGATCCGCTCGCCAGGGGTGAGGGCAGGCGCGCCCGGGGGATACGGCGTAACCATCTCGGCCGCCAGCCGGCCCGCGGCCTCCTCGACGGGCACCTGTTCGATCCGGCCGAAGAACGCGTCGCGCGGCAGCATGACCGTCTCCAGTTCCAGCTCGCCGGGCTCGGGGACGTCGATCCTGGCCGCGGGCGGCAGGTCGCCGGCCGAGGCGAGGGCACGCAGGGAGTCGACCAGCACGCCGGCGGTCTCCTCGTCGTCCCCGACGGTGATCGACGCGCTGATCCGGCGATGGTCGCTCAACGCCATGTTGACGTTGCACTTGTCGCGCAGCCAGTCGTTGGCGTGGTAGCCGTCGACGCCGAGCTCCGACACGTCGATCACGATCTTCAATGGGTCGAGGTCGAAGGCGCGGCAGTTGTCCTTGTCCATCACCCACAGGCCGCTGATTCCGTTGATGGACGAGCGGACCGACTGGGCCAGCTCGAGAGCCCGGTCGAGCAGGCTCGCGCCATTCTCGGCCATCTGGCGTCGCCAGCCGTCGAGGGCCGCGTAGATGAGTGTCGACGGGCTGGTGGTGCCCAGCAGATCCTCGCGGGCCTTGAGCACGTTCGGATCGACGCGGTCGCCTTGGAGGTGGAACACCGAGCTCTGCTCCAGGCCGTTGCCCATCTTGTGCACGCTGGTCACGACCAGATCCGCCCCGGCGTCCATGCCCCAGGCGGGGAGCCCGTCGTGGAAGGGCAGGTGGGCGCCCCAGGCCTCGTCGACGATGAAGACGCGGCCGTGGCGACGGCAGACCTCGGCGATGGCGGCGAGGTCGGCGCAGGTGCCGTAGTCGGTCGGGCTCGCGACCAGCACGCCCTTGGCGTCCGGCTCGGCTTTGAACCCCTCCTCCACGGCGTCGGGCGTGGGTGGGTAGGACAGGTGCAGCTCGCCGTCCCACACCCCGTGGATCCAGACCGGCTTCACGCCGCTGAGGATCAGCCCGGCGATCACGGACTTGTGCGCGTTGCGCGCCACCAGGAGCTTCTCGCCAGGCCCGGCCACCGACAGCATCGCGCTCTTGACCGACAGGGAGCTGCCGCAGGTCGAGAAGAACGCCTTGTCGGCGTGGACGGCCTCGGCCATCAGCTGCTGCGCCTCCTCCAGCACGCCGCCGGTCGACAGCCGGTCGTCCAGGCCGTTGATCACCATCACGTCGTCCCGGAAGAGATCCTCGCCGAGTACGGCGAGCACGCGTGGGTCAACCCCGCGCCCCTGCCTGTGTCCGGGCGGCGTGAAAGAGACGTCTCTCCGCTGGCGGTAGTCGACGAGGGCTTCCAGCACGGGTGCCCGGGACTGATCCATGATCTTTCCTCCCCCTGAACGCGCGGTGCATCGCCACCTTTCGGCCGCGCGTACCCGGGGCCGCACGCGGCAAACAGGGCGGGCAGGCGGCGCCGTCGCAATGGTGACGAGGTCCCATCGGGTGACCGTCACATCCGCCCCGCCACGACCACCCCTGTCCCCACGCGCGTACGGACGGGACCTGGCAAGGAGCAACAAGGAGCAAAGGAGACGTACGCGTTCACGGCGGGGCGACCGGGGTCATCAGCTCGTCCGCGCCTCACCACGGTCGGCCTGTCATTGTGGGGCTTGCCCGCTCCGGTCGATGTCCCTGAAGTGTCTGTGGAAGGCCGGCGGCCAGGAGGGTTTGTGTGTCCGCAGGGCCGGGCGGGGTTCTGCGGACGACTGGATGGCCGGAGACGCGGAAAGGCCCCCGCCCTTGGGGAGCGGGGGCCGTTTCTGGTCCGGATGGGGTCGCGGGTGCCGTGCGGGGCGGGGCCGCGGCCCAGGTCAGATCACCGTCAGGTGATCGTCGGTCATATGGTCACACGTCACACCATCGAGACGTCGCGGGTGCCGTCGACCACCAATGCGGTCACGGACTCGATGGACGTCTCGTCGACGAGGAACTCGTTTCTCAACCGGGTCACTTCGAGCACGAGCTCCAAGACGCCGTGCACTCCGGCGAGTCGCAGCGACCCAGAGGCGGTCTCTGTCTCGTCCCGGCTGTCCAGCAGCGCCTCCAACCCGGAGGAGTCACAGAACTCCAAGTCGGACGTGTCCACCACGAGCCTGGTGCGGCCGCGGCGGAGGAGATTCCTGATCGCGCCACGGAGCATGTCTCCGGTGGCGATGTCGAGTTCACCCGCCAGTACGACCACTGTGGCCGGCTGATGATCACTGACAGCAATCTCGAGTTGCGTTCTCATATACGCGCCTTCATCCATATTCGGGCGTACTGTCTTGAACGACGCTACCCGGCCAAGTGTCAGGTCCCAGTAATGTGCAGAGGTCGATGCGGCGCTCGTCCGTCGGGCAATCCCACCGCAGCGCCACATAAGGGTAAATACGTAAAGATGCGAGGTTTGTCCAGATGATCGCCTGAGCGGCCACCGGACCGGCAGCCCCTGCCACGCAGGAGCGACGCCCTACGGGGCCGGAGAGGGATGTCGGATGACCGGGCGCTCCCCATCTGGCGTTCCACCGACCCGCCCCGCGCGAGAAGTAAGACTGGAATGACTCAAGAAAGCGAGTTACCCAAAGTCCAGGAAACCGCCAGAATCTCCCTTAACTGCGTTTTTGCATTCTCGGCCCTCTTTTCCGGCGCCCGGATCGACGACTCGGATCAGGCGATTGCACTCAAGGCTAGGTTGCTCGGCGACGGGCTCCTGCTCTCCCGCGCCGGTGCACCCGAACCGCTCGTCACTGTACGGATCTCCACGGCACCCGGCGAGCGAATTTCCGGATGCGTCCCGAGCCCGCCGGTGCGACGGCCGTACAGGAGATCGCCGTCAGCCGGTTGCCGTGCGAGAGCGAGGGTAGGGGGCGCCTTCCGGCGGATGACGCCGTCCGGACCGCGGAAGGAGATCACGATGACCGATGAGATCACCGTGGGCAGGAGTTCGGCCCGGGTGCTGGCGGCAAGGGCGCCGGGCTGGATGGTGTGGTACGGCGAGCGCACGGGCAGCTACTGGGCCGTCCCGCGGGCGGCGACATCGCTGCGCGCGTGTCTCATCGAGGCACGGACACCCGGGGATCTGGAAGGGGAGATCCGGCGTTATCAGGGAGGTGCCCCGGACGGCTCCCGGAGCCAGACGCAACCCCAGCCCGAGCCCGGAACCCAGAACCAGGCCCAGACCGCAGTTCAGACCGCAGTTCAGACCCAGCACCGGACCGGAGCCGAGGACGCCCAGACGCGTCACGGGCGGCTCCCCCAGGGCGCCGAGCGGGATGCCGGCCAGGGTGCCGGGCGCCGTGAGGAGCCGGTGACCGCGGGCCGTTGAAGGCGGGCCGTTGAAGGCGGGCCGGTGACCGCGGATGCCGAGGCCCGCGATCACCGGCGATCTGTTCACGGTCACCGCACAAAGCTCGGTCCGGGCGATCGGCCCCCTGCTCAGAGGCGGAATCCCGGCGGCGCCATTTCCCCAGAGGTGACGAGGAAGGGCAGTGTGCGACTCGGACGCCGCATAGTTGGGGCGCCGCATAGTTGGGGCGCCGTGCAGTTCGGGCCCCGTAGTTCGGGCCCCGCAGTTCGGGCCCCGCACTTAGGACGTCCGCACTTAGGACGTCCGCACCCCCAAAGGCCCGCACCCTGAAAGGCCCGAGTCCCGCATCTCGGACGTCCCGGACACGAGAAGGGCCGGCGCGCATCCGCGCCGGCACTTCTCGTGTGATCCGTCCCGGTCGTCTCACCCGGACGGCGGCTCCCTAGATCTCGATCATCGTTCCGTCGCGCGCCACGGGCTCGGCGGCCAGGATGGCCCGCTGCACCTCCCGGATGCGGTGGCCGGGCTCGATCCCCAGCTCGTCGGCGAGGGAACGGCGCAGCCGCTGGTGGACCGACAGCGCCTGCCAGCGCCGGCCCGAGCGGGACAGCGCGATCATGTAGTAGGTGTGCAGGGTCTCATGAAGCTGGTGCTCGGCCGTCAGCACGGCGAGCTCTCCCAGCAGCGCCTGGTGGCGGCCCAGCCGCAGGTCGGCCTCGATCCGCATCTCCAGGGCGTACAGGCGCATGTCGTCGAGCCGCATGACCTCCAGCTCCAGCCGCGGGCCCACCTGGACGTCCAGCAGGGCGGGACCCTGCCACAGGCTGAGGGCCTCGCCCAGCAGCCGCGACGCGTTCACGTCGTCGCCGGACGCGGCGGCGTCCCTTCCCGCGACCACCAGGCGGTCGTGTACGCAGCAGTCCACGTCCTCCGGCCGCACCTGGAGCCGGTAGCCGGTGGGGTGCGTCACCAGGAGGTCCATCGGCGTACGCCGTGGGTCGCCGGCCAGAGCGTCCCGCAGCTTGCGGCGGAGCTGCATGACGTAGGTCTGCAGCGTGGTGGCGGCGCTGCGCGGGATCTCGGTCCCCCACAGCTCCTCCATGAGCGTCCTGACCGTGACGATCCTGCCGGGGTTGAGCGCGAGCATGGCCAGCACCTGGCGGGGCTTGCTCGCGGTGGGGAGGATCGACGTCCCGCGAACCGTGACGTCGAGCTGTCCTAATACCTGCACGCGCATGGTGTGTGAACCCTTTCCCGAAACGCCCGGCAGCGGTCGGGCCCTCTGCTCTGAACCGATTCTGCGCTCTGTCCGGCCGGGAAAAAGGACAGCCGGACGGGATGTGGATTCCGGGGGGTGACCCGTATGAATTTTTCACGTGGCGAATGTGAAGACCGCCGATCGAGCTGGGCTCTTCCATCGCGCCGTGTGGGCAAGTCCGTCGAGGACGTGTTCTTCGGCTTCTGCGCCCACTTCGATCCGCGGGTGGCGCTGCGCCGGGCGCTGACCGAGATGAACCGGCTCCCCCCTCCGTCTACGGGGCACGGCCGGACAGGACCGGGTACTGCACCTCCGATCCGGAGGCGATGCGCTGGTGGCATCAGGCCACCCTCGCCGAGCACTCCTACCTGGTGCCCGATTCCGGACAAGCCGCTCGCGTCCCGGCCGACTTCCCGTTCACCCTGCGGGGCGACCTGTCGGTTAAGCTCCGGTGGTCACGTGATTGCCGGAGGGCAGTGATGGTAAAGCGCCGCAGCGAGCGCGACGAGCCACATCGACGACCCGCGCCCCCTCAGGAGATCCGCCTGGCTCCCCGCCTGGCCAAGGGCGTGGTGGTGACGGTGTTCTGCGGATACGCCCTCATCAACATGATCAGGCTCGTCGGAGAAGGCGCCCGCATGGAGGGTGTGCTGATCGGCGTGGGGAGCCTGCTGATCGTCCTCCTCGTGCTGATGCAGCTGCTCCACTTCAAACGCAACTCCCCCTGGCGCATGCCTCGCTGGCGCTTGGTGATGCTGGTGGCGCAGGCGGCGCTCATCTACCTGCCGTTACTGTGGCTCGGCCCTGGATGGCTGGGCATGCCCAGCTTCCTGGCCAGCAACGCCCTGCTCGTCCTCTCCGCGTGGCCGGCCTGGACGATCTTCTCGCTGGTCGTCACCGGCAACGTGGTGCTGGAGGCGGTGTACGACACGGGCCTGCTGTCCCTGGGGTACGCCGCGGCGTCGTCGGTGATCACCGCTCTGGTGGTCTACGGACTGACCCGCATGTCGGAGCTCGTCACCGAGGTCTACCAGTCGCGCATCGCGCTGGCGCAGATGGCCGTGGAGAAGGAGCGCGGCCGCTTCGCCCGCGACCTGCACGACCTGCTCGGCTACAGCCTGTCCGCGATCACTCTCAAGACCGAGCTGGCCCGGCGGCTCAACGGGACCGGCTCCGAGCGTGCCAACGAAGAGCTGGAGGACGTGCTGCAGATCTCCAGGCAGGCACTCGCCGACGTGCGGGTGGTGTCCAGGGGGTATCGGCAGATGTCGCTTGACGACGAGCTGAAGTCGGCGCGGACGATCCTCGCCGCCACGGAGATCAGGTCCGAGGTCCGCGCGGACCCGTGCGACTTCGGAGAGTTGTCGGAGCGCACCAGCACGGTGCTGGCGACCGTGCTGCGGGAGGGCATCACCAACATGCTCCGGCACAGCGACCCCAGCTACTGCTCCATCACCCTCAGGTATGAGAGCGGCCTGGTGCGGATGTCCATGCGCAACGACGGCGTCCGCCCCGCCCCGGCGCAGGACGCCGCCGGGCCGTCCGGCCAGAAGGGGAACCGTGACGAAAGTCGTGAGGGAAGCGGCATCCGCAACCTCACGACCCGGGTCGAGGCGGTCGGCGGCCGGCTCGTCGCAGGCGTCGCCCCGGACGGCTGGTTCCATCTGGACGTCGAGGTACGCGCCCAGCCGCCGGAGGACGCGGAAGGCCCCCAGGAGTTGCCGCGCCCCGAGACCGGATGGGGCGCGCGGGCCCGCAAGTGGACGGGCCTGCTGTCCGCGTAGGCGTCAGAGCCAATGTCAGGGCCCGCGTCAGGGCCAGTGCCGGCGTCAGGGCCAGTGCCCGCGTCAGAGCCAGCCGAGCTCCTGCGCGATGCGGATCGCGTCGATCTTGTTGCGGGCGTTGAGCTTGGTCACGCTCGTGGTGAGGTAGTTGCGCACCGTGCCCGACGACAGGAACAGCCGCCGGGCGATCTCCTCCGGGTTGGCGCCGTCGGCGGTGAGCCGGAGCACCTCGACCTCCCGGGCGTTCAGCGGGTTGTTGCCGCTGTCCCAGGCCATCAGCGTGAGCTGGGAGTCGAACACCCGGGTGCCCTTCGCGACGTCCCGGATCGCGGCGACCAGCTTGTCGGGCGGGCCGTCCTTGAGCATGAAGCCGGACACCTGGGCGCTGAGCGCCCTGCGCAGGTTGCCCGGCTTGCCGAGGGTGGTGAGGATCAGGACCCGGACCTCGGGGAGCTGCTCGCGCAGCTGCGCCGCCGCGCTCAGCCCGTCCAGCTCCGGCATGTCGATGTCGATCACCGCGACGTCGGGCCGGTGCTTGTGCGCCTCTTCGAGGATCTTGTCTCCCGAGTCCACCTCGGACAGCACCTCGATGTCCGGTTCCAGTCTCAGCAGGGAGGCCAGCGCATGCCGCAACATGGCCAGATCCTCCGCGAGCAGAACTCCGATGATCTCGACCGTCCCCTTCCGGATACGTGGCCGGCTCAAAGGTTGATCGCGGGCTGGATCGTGATACGTGGGGTGAAATATCTACCTTTGATCGTAGCAGCCGACGCTCTTACTCACCCGCGATGTCGTACACCTCGCCGGCCCGCCCGCCGGTCGGCACGCGGTGGATCGCCCGGCAGTGGTCGTCGGCGTGCAGCCACTCCCGCACCTTCCAGCCCTCGCCGTATAGGGGGACCTTCTCGCCGGACAGCAGGTTGGTGACGAAGCGCGGGATCAGCTTCTCCACATGCTGGTGCTCGGGCCAGTGCGTGATGGCCCAGCCGGAGGTGTTCGACCAGGACGAGGAGGCTGGGTCGTCCTCATGGTCGAAAGGCCCGGCGAGCCGCCGGCCGGCAGTGTGCGCAAGGCGGCCCGCGGCTGTCCCATACAGGCGATGGCCCTGCTGGAGGACTGACCGCCGCCCGCGTTCCACCGGCCTTCGAGCGGGACTCGACCGCAGCTCGACCGCAGCTCGACCGCAGCTCGACCGCAGCTCGACCAGGGCTCGAGCATCGCTGCAGGGCGACGAGATGAAGTGGACTCGGCAAATTGACTGAGGGAGGAGTGCCCAAGTGAAGCACGTGCTGGCACTGCGCGAGATCGGCCTGGACGACGCGCCCAGGGTGGGGCGCAAGGCCGCTGTGCTCGGCGAGCTGAAGCGCGCCGGATTCCCGGTGCCCGACGGCTGGGCCGTGGTCGCCGACGCGCTGGACGAGGCGTTCGGGCGGGAGCGGCCCCCCAACGAGGCGGTCCCCAACGAGGCGGTCCCCAACGAGGCGGCCTCCGATGCAGCGGCCTCCAGAGACGCGGCCTCTGGCGACGCGGTCGCCGGGCTGCGTGATGAGCTGGCCGTCGCGCTCGCGGCCCTCGGCGGCACTCCGGTCGCCGTGCGCTCGTCCGGCATCGCCGAGGACCTCGAAGGCATGTCGTTCGCCGGGCAGTACGAGTCGGTGCTCGACGTACGCGGCCTCGACGCCGTGGTCGACGCCGTGCGGTCCTGCTGGGCCTCCGGGGCCTCCGAGCGTGTGGCGGCCTACCGCGGCGACTCCCCGGCCGGGCAGGTCGGCGTGCTCATCCAGGTCATGGTCCCGGCGGACGCCGCCGGCGCCGCCTTCAGCGTGAACCCGCTGACCGGAGACCCCGGCGAGATCGTGATCAGCGCCGTACGGGGCCTCGGCGAGCGGCTGATGGCCGGTGAGGCCACCGCCGACGAGTGGACGGTGCGTGACGGCGAGGCGACGCGCACCTCCGGCGCCGAGGACGCCGTCACGGCGGAGCAGGCAGGGGAGATCGCCGCGCTCACGGCCTGCGCGGCCGGCCACTTCGGCGCCCCCCAGGACGTCGAATGGGCCCTGTCGGGCGGCGTGCTCTGGCTGCTGCAGGCCCGCCCCATCACGGCACTCGCCGGCGACGGCGTCCCGCACGTGCCGATCCCGGTCGAGGTGCCGCCGGGCTTCTCCGTGCCCGACCGCAACACCGACCGTCCCTGGACGCCGATCGAGCGCTCGGTCTACCTCCCGGCCATCGCCGCGGCGTCCCCGTACGTCTTCGCCTTCACCACGGGAGCCGCCCCGACGGTCAACGTCATCGGCGGCTGGCCGTACATCACCAACGCCCCCGACACCGCCACGGCGTTCGTGTCGCGCCTGGAGAAGATCGCGGTGGCGGTCGCCGGCCGGGAGCCGGAGCGGCTCGTCGAGCTGTGGAACGCCGAGTGGAAGCCGCGGACCGCGGCGGCGATCGCCCGGCTGCGCGCGGCCGACCTCGCCCGGTTGGGCGACAAGGAGCTCGCCGAGCACACGCACGAGGTGAAGGAGCTGTTCGCCGGCCTGCACGACCGCTACTTCCGGCTGACCGGCGCGGCCATCGCGCTGCTCGGACGGCTCGGTGTCGCCTGCGAGGAGCTGCTCGGCTGGGACCCGCAGCGCACGCTGCGATTGCGTGGCGGGCTCACCGGCGACCACGTCCCCGCCACCGCCGCGCTCGGCGACCTCGCCCGCCTGGCCGCCGGGCGTCCCGCCGTCCGCGAGGCGCTGGAGGACGGCCGGACACCCGAGGCCCCGGAGTTCACCGCCGCGTTCGAGGCGTACGTCCGCGACTACGGGCACCGCACGATCGGCTTCACCCTCACCGAGCCCACCCTCGCCGAGCGGCCGGAGATCCTGCTCAGTCTCGTCAGGGCCCAGCTCGACGCGCCGTACGACCTGGCGGCCGAGCGGGTCAGGCTGGCCGAGCGCCGCGACGCGGCCGTGCGGGAGGCGAGGGAGGCGCTGGCCGGGCGGCCGGCGGCCGACCGCGAGCGCTTCGAGGCCGCGCTGGCCGGCAGCGACCTGAGCGGCTCGGTCAGGGACGAGAAGGTGTTCTACGCCGTCTCGGTCTGGGCGCTGCTGCGCGCCGCCGCGCTGGAGCTGGGCACCCGTCTGCGCGGCCGGATCGCCGATCCCGGCGACGTCTTCTTCCTCGAACTGGACGAGGCGCTCGCCGCGCTCGAGGGCCGGTCCGGCGACGACCTGGCCGCCCTCGTACGGCACCGCCGCGGCGAGCACGCCTGGGCGCTGGCCCACCCGGGACCGCCCTTCTACGGCGACCCGCCCACCCCGCTGACCCCCGAGCCCGGGATGACTCCGCCGTCCGAGGCCGCCATGGCCGTGATGCACGTGGCGGAGTGGTCGATGGGAATGCTCGGCGGGCGGCCGGGAGGCCCGTCCGAGGACGGCGCTGTGCGCGGGCTCGCGGCGTCCGCGGGGCGCTACGTCGGCCCGGCACGCGTGATCACCAGCGTCGCGGACTTCGGCAAGCTGCGCCGCGGCGACGTGCTGGTCTGCCCGGAGACCACGGCGCAGTGGGCCCTGCTGTTCCCCTCCGTCGGGGCACTGGTCGCCGACCGCGGCAGCCTGCTGTCCCATCCCGCGATCATCGCCCGCGAGTACGGCGTGCACGCCGTGGTGGCCACGGGCACCGCGACCACCGCTTTCCGCGACGACCAGCTTCTCGTCGTCGATGGCACGGCGGGCACCGTGCGCCCGGCGACACCGCAGTGACCGACCCGCCCGTACCGACCGGATGGCACCCGGGCCTGCGCAGGCTGCTGGAGAGATCCCGGGTCGACACCGAGATGCGTAACTACGCCTACGAAGCGGTCGACAGTGCGCTGTGGGGCGCTGAGACGGTCTTCCGTGCCAACCAACCCACCAAGGAGAGTGCCCGGTCATGAACTCCCCGTTCGTGGCGAAGATCCGCCCGCTGCTCCCGCTGCTCGTCGACATCGTCGTTCCCATCCTGCTGTACGTCGTGCTCAAGCAGGTGGGCCTGAACGACTTCTGGGCGCTGACCGTCGCCGGCGTCGGCACCGGAGTCGTCACGGCGGTCAACACCGTGCGCCGCAGGCGTCTCGACTTCGTCGGCATCCTGGTGATCCTCGAGATCATCTTGTCCGTCGCGCTGCTTTTCACCACGAACGACCCCCGTGTGGTGGCGGTCAAGCCGGCGTTCTACACCGCGCTGGCCGGTCTGTTCATGGGCTGCACCTGCTTCGTCGGCCGTCCCGTCGTCTACCAGGCGGCCGCGCCCATGGCGATCAAGGGCGACCCCGTCCGCGCGGTCGCGTACGACCGGGCGTGGGACGGGTCCGCGGAGTTCCGCCGTCGTCAGCGGCTGATGACCGCCGCCTTCGCGGGCATGCTGCTGGTGGAGTCGGCGGCGAGGGTCTACATCGTCTACCACTACTCCATCGCCGAGATCGAGAAGTCGTTCCTGTTGTCGCAGGTGCCCGGCATCGTCCTGATCGTCTTCGTCCTGGGCTACTTCCGGCTTCAGGTGCCGGCGCTGCGCAGGATCGTGGACGCCTTCGAGGACCGCAACGGCGCCTCGGACGCGCCCGCCCGGACGGCACGGTGACGGGCGATGTCCACGCTTCCCTCCATCGAGCCGTCCGCTGGGCCCTCCGCGGCCCCGGGCGCGGGCCGTGCTCTCGGCGTCGAGCAGCTGGGCAGTCACGCCGCGCGGTGACGTGGCGCCGGCACACGCCGGACGCAGCATTGGGGGGTGACCGGTGCCACACAGGATCCGCAGCACGAGGAACATCGTGGCGGTCGCGGCCGAGCCTGAGACGGCGTACGAGGCCATCGCGGCCCAAGCCGTCCGCAGCGTCCGCGACGTGGATCACAAGGAGGAGCCGGCGAGGCTCTCCGTCAGGTTCACGCACCGGCGCCCCCGGCCCCCGCTGGCGTCCCTCACCGGAGTGTGGAGCATCGTGGTCCAGGCGTCCGGCGGCTGCCTGGTCGTCCTGGACCACGACTTCAGCGCCGTGGACGGCGCCGAGGAGACCCTGCTCGGCATCGAGCGAGAGGTGGAGGTGGAGGCGGCCGCCCTGCTGGAGGCCGTGCGTGATGCCGCCGAGGCCGCGCGCCGCCGCCGGCCCGGGGACAACAGCCGCGGCCAGGGGGCACACGAGGAGAACGGCGCGAGAGGTCTCGGCGGTCACGCAGGGTAAGCGGCGGAGCCGACGCTCGGGGGCGGAGAAGCACGCTTCCTTACGACGTACACGACAAATTGTCCGAAAGTCGAGTTGCGGAACACATATTTGAGGCGCGCTCACATATCCGCCCACTCGATCTAGAAATGCGTTCGGAAGTTGAATTTTCTATAGCGATTCACCTGGGCATTCACGAATCTGCCTCGATCTGTCCCTGGAGGGAAGGCGTCTAGAAGGTCCCATTTTCATATATACGGACGCCATTCGTGAGGCGGCTGACATACTGTGTGGGAGCGCTCCCGCGGTTTTTGGCCGGAGCTCACGCACCATCCCGCATCGCCCGTCGGCTGGAAGAAAGGTGCCGAATCCTCCATGACGGCACGTGACGAAAGCCCGCCCTCCCAGTCGCTCCTGGACGGGAACGTCGCCACGAGTCAACCCTGGCACGTCGCCGACGTCGTCCTCCGGGGACGGCGCCGATGGGCCCGGCATCTGTGGTGGCTGTCCCTGGTCGCAGGGGCGGCCGGTGCCGCCTTCGTCTGGCTGGCCACCCCCCATGCGCGGGAGATCCAGACGGCGTGGGAGCTCGTGGCCAAGCTGCTCGCGTTCGCCTGCCTGTGCGTGGCCATCGCGTTCTTCCCGTGGGTGTCGCCGCGCCTGCAGTGGCTGCTCTACATCCCGTTCGTCTTTTTCACCGGCTATCTCGTCCCGCGGATCAGCTGGTTCTACTACGGCGACGGCGCACGCGCGCAGGGTGACAGTTTCTACACGCACCTCTATCTGCTGCTTTATCCGGCGATCGTCCTCACGGTCGCCGCCGCCTACCGGATCGGGGGCGGCAGTCCGGGCCGCTGTCTGAAGATCATGGCGACCGGCGTGCTCATTCTGTTCTCGGGGTTTCTCGACATCATGTGGTTCGTGGCGAACCCGGTGGAGATTCCCGAGGTCATCGACGCGCCCCACATCAACCTGTTCACCGGTGGTCCGATCTCGTTCGGCGCGACCATCCTGTTCGCTCTCGCGCATGTTCCGATCATCGTCGGGATCAACCTGCTTCCCCTGGATCGCTGGATCGCCCGCCTGCTGGGGGCCGGGGAGCTCACGCCGGTCCGGTGACCGGCCCCGGCGGCCCGTCTCGTCCTGGCCGTCACGCCCGCATCTGAAGCCCTCCCGGGAGGTGAGATTTGCCCAACTCGCATGTCGTGGCCCCCGTCGTCGACATCTCGGTGGCGGCGCCCGCGTACAACGAGGCGGAGACCATCGCGGCGGCGGTGACGGAGTGGCGCGACTACCTTGAGCGGCACCCGGCGGTCGGCGCGTGGGAGATCGTCGTGTGCGACGACGGGAGCACCGACGCGACCGGAGCCATCCTCGCGGACCTGCGGGCCGGCTGCCCCGAGCTCGTCGTCGTCTCGTTCGGCCGCAACCGCGGCGCGGGCGCCGCGATCGCCGCCGCGATCGCTCATACCCGGCTGGACTGGGTCGTGCTGCTCGACTCGGACGGCCAGTTCCCGATCGCCAATCTCGACGAGTTCATCCCGCGTATCCAGGCCGGTGAGGCGCTCGCCTTCTCCGGCGCGCGGATCCGGAAGGCCGACAGCCTGCCGTACCGGTGGGGGTCGGCGGCCAGTGGCGCCGTCAGCAACGCCCTGCTCCGCACCCGCTACCGCGACTTCAACTCGATCTTCAAGGTGGTCAGCGGCCCGCTGTTCCGCGCCCTGCCGCTGGAGTCCGGGGGGATGAACTGCTCGACGGAGATCACGGCGAAGGTCGCCGAGCTGGGCCACACCTGGATGGAGCTTCCCATCGAGCACCGGGAGCGCGGCGGCGGCAGTCGCGGGTGGCGGTTCTGGAAGGGGGCGCGGGACCGGGCGCTGTTCGTCGGCTACGTGGGATACCGCAACTGGCTGCTGCGCCGGGGCGTCCTGCGCGCGCCGGGCCCGCCCGATCCGTCCAATTCATCCGATCCGGCCGGGCCGGCGACATCACGTGTGCCGGAGGAGGCCCGATGAGCACTCGTCTGAGCACTCGTCCGGGCTCCCTGGGCGCGGTCACCATGTTCAGCGGCGGGCGCGGCGGGGCCAGCATCGCGCGACGGCTGCTGAGCATCCCCGGGCTGGACCTGTCCCTGGTGATCAACGGGTACGACAACGGGCTGTCCACCGGAGCGCTGCGGCGTTACCTCCCGGGGATGCTCGGGCCGTCCGACTTCCGCAAGAACTGCCTGCTCCACCTCGACCGCGGCGACCCGCAGCAGGCCGCGCTGATGTCCGTCCTCGAACACCGCCTGCCGGCAGGGATCACGCCGGAGCGCCTCGGGGACCTCATCGACGAGATCGCCTCACCGGGGCGGCACGCAGGCGGTTCACCGTCCGGCACGCCGTTCGGCGCGCTGCGGCCGGAGGCGCGAACGGAGATCACGCGGGACCTGCGCCTGTTCGCGCGCCGGCTCCGTGCGGAGCCGTACGGAATCGACCTGGGCGACTGCGCGCTCGGCAACCTCGTCTTCGCCGGCGCGTACCTCCGCCTGGGGGAGGACTTCAACGCCGCCGTCCGCTCCTGCGCCCGCACGTTCGGCTCCCCGGTGCGGCTGCTGAACGTGACCAGCGGCGAGAACGCCTTCCTGGCCGCGCTCAAGCGGGGCGGCCGCGTCCTGGCCGACGAGGCCGACATCGTCGCGCCGCAGGACGACGAGGCGATCACCGACCTGTTCCTGCTGCGTCAGCCGATCGGCCGCCGGTGGCGGGCCGAGCTGGAGGCGCTGCCCGCCGCGCGGGTGCGGGAGATCCTGGCCCGCCACCGCGCCGACGTCACGCCGAGCCCGGAGGCGCTGGACGCCATCCGGGACACCGACCTCATCGTGTACGGGCCCGGCACCCCGCACTCGTCGCTCCTGCCGAGCTATCTGACGCCGGGCGTCGCGGACGCGATCGCGGCGAGCCGGGCCGTGGCCAAGGTGTTCGTCGTCAACACCCGCGACGACCACGATATCCAGGGGCTGACCGCCCCCGACCTGGTGGACCTGACCCTGACCTATCTCGGCGACCCTCGCAACGAGCGGCGCACCGTCACCCATGTCCTGTGCCCCCGCCCCGCCACGCCGTCGGACGGCCTGCCGCCCATGCCCCCGGTGCCGCGCGCCGTGACCGACTGCGGCGAGTGGGCCGGGGCACGGTGGGTCACGGCCGACCTGGAGGACCCCGCCCGTCCGGGCGTGCACGGCGGCCCCAGCACGGTCGACGCCCTGATGGCCATCTGCGGCGAGGCCGCGCTGGCGGGCGCCGAGTGACCCCGTCGCAGGCCGGCGTGGTCGCAGGCCGCCGGGTCTGGCTGTGCGACCTCGACGGCACGCTCGTGGATTCGTGCCCGGCACACGAGGCCGCGTTCCGCCAGGCGATCACGGAGATCGCACCCGGCGCGCTCGCCACGTTCCGGTACGCCGCCCACACCGGCGCGAGCACCGCCGAGGTGGCGTCGCGCCTGGTGCCCGGCGACGCCGTCGCGGCCGAGCGGCTGGCCCGGCGCAAGCAGCGGCTCTACCGCGAGTACGTCGAGGCGGGAATGGTCGTCGTGCTGCCCGGCGCCCACCGGCTCCTCGAACGCCTCACGGAGGACGGACGCACGGCGTACCTGGTCACCAGCGGCAGCCGCGGGTCGGTCGAGCGGGTCCTGGCGGCCTGCTCCCTGAGCGGGTACTTCCGCGCCGTGCTCACCAGCGACGACGTCCCGGTGAGTAAGCCCGATCCGTGGTTCTACCGGTACGCCTGCCGTCGCTGGGCCGTCGACCCGGCCGGCGCCGTGGCCGTGGAGGACTCCGCGCACGGGGTGGCGTCCGCGGTCGGCGCCGGGCTGGTGACGCTTCAGATCCACGCCGCCGAGCCCGCGGCGGGGGCGATCACCGTACGGGACCTCGACGAGATCGTGTCCCTGTTCCACCAGGAGCAGCCTTCCACCAGGAGCAGCGGTGAGTGAGCGCGTCTGCGCGGTGATCCCGGCGGCCGGGCGTGGCACCCGGCTCGGTTTCGGCATCCCGAAGATCATGGTTGAGATCGCGGACGGCGTCACCGTCTGGCACCTGCTCCACCGGCGGCTGCGGCCCCAGGTCGGGCACGTCCACGTCGTCATGTCCCCCGAAGGGGAGGCCCCCTTCCGTGAGCTCGCGGCACCCGAGATCGCGACCGGCGCCGTCTCGGTGAGCGTCCAGGACGAGCCGACCGGCATGGGAGGCGCCATCTTCGGCGCCGCCCCGCACTGGGAGCCGTACGACGCGATCCTGGTCGTCTGGGGCGACCAGGCGAATCTGTCCCCGGCGACCGTCCGCCGCGTCGTGGCCGCCCACCGGGAGGCCGGGCTCACGATCCCGCTGGTGCCGATGGCCGATCCGTACGTCGAGTACGAGATCGCCGGCCCCACGCTCGCAGCCGTCCGGCAGTCGCGTGAAGGGGACGAGTGCCGCCCCGGCGGGCTCAGCGACGTCGGTGTGTTCTGCCTCGGCACGGACGGGCTCCTGGAGGCGTGGACGCGCTATCTGGGTGAGGCCGCCCCGGGCGCCGTCACCGGAGAGGTCAACTTCCTGCCGTTCCTTCCCTACCTGTCGCGGGACGCCGGCCGGCCGCTGACCGTGGTGCCGGTGGACGACCCCGACGAGGCGCGCGGCGTCAACACCCAGGCCGACCTCGACTTCGCCCGGCAGGCGTTCCTGCGAGACACGGAAGCCGGCGGGCTCGGACGGTACGCCGGGCCGCCAGGTGATGCCGGTGACGACCAGTGACGACCAGTGATGACCGGTGATGACTGGTGACGGCCCGGTGACGCGGCGACCGGCCGGGGACGTGCGTGCCCGCGTCGCGCAGATCGTCGACGGCCACCGCTGGGCGGCCGGGCCCACGCTCATGAGCACCCTGGCCAGCGGCACCGCCGCGACCGCCACGCTCGTCATCGCCCGGGGGATCGGCGCAGCCGCGTTCGGCCACTTCACCGTCGTCCTGTCGATCGCGCTGATCGCCACGGTCGCCATGCTCACCAGCCTCAACTACGTCATGTTCCAGGAGCTGCCGCGCGCGGAACCGGCGGACCGGCCGGCCCTGGTGACCACGGCGCTCTTCTCGACGCTGGTGCTGGGGACGGCCATGTTCGCCGCCGGGATGCTGGCCGCGCCGCTGCTGACCGCCGTCCTCGGCGTCGACACCCGTACGCTCGCCTTCGGCCTGGCGCTGGCGCTGTCGATGACCGTGAACCAGCTCACCGAGAGTTTCCTGCGCGGGCTGAAGAGGTTCAGGCTCGTGGCCGCGCTCAAGCTCGCCGTCGCCGTCGCCTATCTGGCCGGTTCGGCGTACTGCCTGCTCGTGCTCGGGATCGGGAACGCCGAGGTGTACCTGGGCGCGCTCATCGTGACGAACCTCGTCTTCGCCGTCTTGGCGGTGGCCGGATTCGAGGTGGCGCCGCGCTCCTGGTCGCCGGCCCTCGCGAGGTCGCTCTACCGGCACGGCGCGTACGTGACCGCCATCGCCACGTTCACCGCGGTGCTCTTCGGCGTCGACGTGATCTTTCTCAACCACTGGGCCGGACGGGCCGACGTCGGGGTGTACTCCCTGTACAACGGCTTCCCCAAGCGGCTGCTCGGTGTCGTGTTCACCGACGGGATCGGCCTGGTCCTTCTGCCCATGCTGGCCACGACGGCGAAGCCCGCCCTGATGCGGAGGATCGCGCGGCTCGCGCCGTCCGTCGCGGGGGCCACGGCGGTCTTCTCGTTCGTGGCCAGCATGCTCTTCTTCCTCGTGGTGGGCGGGGAGTACCCGTACTCGGTCGGGCTGATGGCGCTGGCGGCCGTGGGCATCGGCGCGCACACCGTCTTCAACCTCTACTCCGTCGCCCTGTCGATGGACGGGGTGCGAGGAGCCAAGGTGCTCATCGCCTGCCTCGCCGCCGGGACGCCCGCCGCGCTCGCCTGCCAGGCGGCGTGCATCGCCTGGTGGGGGCTGGTCGGAGGGCTCGTGGCGTTCGCCCTCAGCAATCTCATCCTGGTGGCCGTCGTGGCGGCCGCCGCCGGCCGGGTGTACCGGCCGGACGGTCCGATGGCGGTCAGCACACCTACAGAGGAGGCCGATCGATGAGGATCGCCTGCGTCGTCAACCAGTATCCGCCCAACATCACCGCCGGGCTCGGCCGTTACGCGGAGCTGATCACGCCGTACCTCGCCCGCGACCACCGGCTGGCCGTCTTCACACTCAACGACGGTCACCAGCCCGTGTACGAACGGGGCGACGGCGTCACGGTCTACCGCCCGGTCGGCCGCGTCCTCGGCGCGATCGGCCGCCGCCGGCGGCTCAACCGCACACGGGGCGCCGAGTTCGCCCTGCTCGCGCTGAACGTCGTGGTCAGCAACTGGCGGTACTTCCTGCGGCTTCGCCGGGCGGGCCGTGACGAGCGGCCCGACCTGGTCGCCGTGCACGACTCGACGAACTTCCTGTGCGGCCTGCTCTGCCACTACGTGCTGCGGCTGCCTGTCGTCTTCCACGTGCACACCACCGAGTACGGCGTCGCGGCGCAGCGCACCGTCAACGACCCGCTGAACGTGTTCGCCGCCGTCGAGCGGTGGCTGGCGCGGATCTCCCGGCGGGTCGTCGTCGCCACCCCCGAGGTGCGGGCTGAGCTGGCCGCCGCGGGATGGAACCGGGCGCCGATCGACGTCGTGCGCCTGGGCGGCACGTACGAACAGGTGCTCGCCGACCCCGCGTTCGACCGCGACGCGCTCCGCGCCGGGGCCGCCGCCCTGCGGGCCCGGCTCGGCATCGCCGCCGGGGACCCCGTGCTGCTCTTCGTCGGCCGCATCGAACGGCAGAAGGGCGTCTATCCGCTGCTGGAGGCCATGCGGAAGATCGCGCCCGCCGTCCCGGGGCTGCGGCTGGTGATCGTCGGGGAGGGGGACGACGCGGGTGTGGCGCGGATCGTCGCCGAGACGGGGCTGGACGGGCGCGTGCTGACCTCCGGCGGGTTCGTCGACGGCAAGGCGCTCCTGGAGTTCTACGAGATGGCCGACGCCTGCGTCTTCCCCTCGCTCTTCGAGCCGTTCGGCCTGGTGGCCACCGAGGCGATGGCGCTGGCCAAGCCCACGGTCCTCGGCGACGGCTTCTCCCGCATCTTCGCCGGCGACGACCCCGACCGGCCCGCCGTCCGTTTCGTTCGGAGCGCCGACCCCGATGACATCGCCCGCGTCGTGGTCGAGGTCATGACGGACCCGGAGCAGCGCCGTACGCTCGGCGCCCGGGGGGAGAGGTTCGTCAGGGAGAGCCTGAGCTGGGGCAGGGCGGCCGACGAGACGCTCGCGGTCTACCGCGTCGCGCTCGGAGGGGCGCCGGTCATGCCGGCTCCGACGCGCTCCTCCTGAGCCCGGGGAGGACACGCAGCGAGCCGGCGGCCAGGCCGGTGACGAGCACCGTGTGCACGGCCAGGTGGACCGCCATGAAGTAGGCGGTGAACGCCGGGCCGCGCTGCCGGTTGACGAACCGTACGAGCTGCGGATCGGCGAGGACGAACGCCACGACCAGGGCGGCGGGCACGAGGAGCAGGGCGGGGGAGAACAGGCCGAGCGGCAGGCTCGCCAGCGCCAGCGCCAGGGTGGCGAGGGCGAGTGCGCAGGCGAGGATGCCGGCGGGGCTGTTCGCGTGTTCCGGCTTCGCCGCGCCGCGCCGGCTGGTGGTGAGCGCGAGCGGGATCAGGGGCAGGGCCCTGCGCCACTGTTCGGTGAGAATCGGCACCAGGCGGCTGCCGTCGTCGTGGCGGCCCACCACGGTGTCGGTGAGCGCGATCCGGCTGCGCACGGCGAGCCGGCTGCTGTACTCGACGTCCTCGCAGTCACGCAGGCGCTCGTCGAACCTCCCGGCGCCGAGCAGGACGTCGCGGCGGATGGCGGCGAGGGCGAAGACCACGCTGTTGACCTCACCGATGTGGCGGCTGCGCCAGTGGACCGCGTGGAGGATCCGGTACCACTCGACCGGCCCGTCGTCGATGAGGGGCTCGGTGTCGTAGACGCCGTGCACGCAGCCGAGCCCGGGGTCGCGCTCCAGGATCTCGACGGCGTTGGCGACCGCGTCGGACCGCAGCGCCACATCGGAGTCGAGGAAGAAGAGGACGTCACCGGTGGTGGCGTCGACACCGGCGTTGCGTGCGGCCGAGACCCCCTGGTTGCGGGGCAGCCGCACGACCCGGCATCCGAGCTCCTCCGCGATCGCGGCCGAGCCGTCGGTGCCGGCGTCGTCGATCACGACGATCTCGTCGGGCAGGCGTGTCTGGGCGAGCACCGACTCCAGGCACAGGCGCAGCGTCTTGGCCGCGTTGTAGCAGGGAACGACCAGGGAGACTCGCGTCATGGGGCCAGCCATTCGGGGGGATTCGTCCACTCAGGATCAGACGGCGACGGGGGGTGCCGGGTTCTGGGACTTGGGTAGATCGTCATTATCGCGATATGTGCCGTGCGTTCGCAGGGGGTTACCCGGCCTGCTCGCCGTCGAGCCAGTGGATGACGGTGTCGAGGGATTCGGCGTCGAGGTGCTCGGCGAGGACCCGGCGGAAGTCCTCCTCTCCCACTGCTTCGCGCTGCCGGCTCAGCCAGTGCAGGTCCAGGACGACCTGCGGCAGCTGGAGCCGCACGCGGATGCTCAGGCTCCGCAGGCTGTACGCCACGCCCTCGGCGGCGTGGCCGGCCTCGGTGTAGAGCCACCCGAGCTGGCCGATCGTCTGGGCCATCCCGGCCTCGTTGCCCAGCTCCTCCTTGATGGCCAGGGACCTGCGGTACCAGGTGAGTGCCTCGTCGGTGTGCTTTCGCTGCTGGGCCAGCATGCCGAGCTGGTGGTAGCCGGCGGCAAGGCCGGGGCGGTCGCGGAGCTGCTCCTTGATGGCGAGGGACCTGCGGTACCACCTCATCGCCTGGTCGTAGTCGTTCCGGAGGACGGCGACGTTGCCGAGCTGGTGATAGCAGGTGGCTATCCCGGCCTTGTTGCCGAGCTCCTCTTCGAGCGCCAGGGACCTGCGGTACTGCTCCAGCGCCTCCTCATGGTCTCCCCGCTCCTGGGCGATGACACCGAGCTGGTGGTGGCCGGCGGCCATGCGGGAACGGTCGCCGAGCTCCTTGTTGACGGCGAGGGACTCGCGGTACCACTCCAGCGCCTGATCGTGGTCTCCCCGCAGGTAGGCGACGTTGCCGAGCTGGTGATAGCCCGCGGCGACGCCGTCCCGGATGCCGAGCTCCTCGAAGACGGCCAGGGCCCTGCGGTACTGCTCCAGCGCCTGCTCGTGGTCTCCCCGCTCCTGGGCGATGACGCCGAGCTGGAGGAGGCCGATGGCCCGGTGCCGGCTCGGGCGGGGGAACCACGACAGCATCTCGTGGTGGAGCTGCTCCTCCCAGCCCCACGCCCCCCAGGTGTGCAACCGCCGGCACACCCACTGGTTCGCATCGGCGGCGGCGATCAGGTCTCCGGCGGCGTGATGGTGATGGCGGGCCTCCACCATGTCGTCGAGGTGGTGTTTCGGGCTCTGCAGCCGCGCCATGACACGCCATCGCCAGTACCCTGCCGCCGCCTCATGCGCCGACCGCATCCTCTCCGGGGCGGTCAACTCCGGGTGGGCCAGGGTGGCGGCCGTCCACCGGTGCACCACGAACGTCGCCTCTCCCCGGTCGTCGACGGCAGGGGTCAGCAGCCCCAGCCGGGTCAGCGCGGTGATCGACGCGTCCAGGCCGTCCGGCTCCACGATCGGCGGCATCCTCATGGCCGCCACGTCCGTGCGCGCCTGCTTCAGCTCCCCTGCAGGCAGGCCGAGGTCCTCCAGCCCGGCGTCAGGCTTCTCGATACGCGCCCGGCGCAGCAGGGCATCCAGGCGGATCAGCCGCTCTTCGCGGTCGGGATCCGGGGCGGTCAGGGTGCCGACCGGCCAGGCGACCCCGGCGCGGTCCACCGGCCGCCGGAACACCGACACCCCGGCAAGCACCCGCCGGGAGAGGTCGTCCAGCAGCGCCACCAGGTCGTGCAGCAGCGTGTCGTCGACCGCCAGCGTGACCGCCTTGGCCAGCACCCCGTCCAGGTCTCCCCCTGCCGTGGTGAACCAGGTGCCCGGATCGGCGATGCCCTGCCGCTCCAGCAGCCGCTCCAGCCGCTCTCGTACGTCGGCGAAGCGCGCCTGACCGCCGCGCAAGAGCGCGTCCAGATACTCCAGCGTGCGGGGATGCCCTCCGACCACCGCCCATGCCCGCCGCTGATCCTCGTACGGCAGCGCGTCCAAACCCGGAAGCCGCCACATCAGCTTCCGCGCCTCCGCCCACGACAACGGGCCCAGATGATGCGTGTGCACCGCCCCATGAGGAGCGGGCAGGTCAACGGGGTGACGGCTGGTGACCACCAATCGCGTTTCGCGGCCGAGCCGCGTCCAGGCGGAGAGGAAGGCCGCCAGCTCCCGGTCCAGGAAGGCCAGGCCATCGGCGACGTCGAGATTGTCCTCGAAGTCGTCCAGCAGCAGGGTGACCGGTGAGACGCCGAGCCGCCGGTTCAGCTCGGCCGGCACGGTGCCGAGCGCCTGGACGAGCCCGTCGAGCCGCACACTCCACGGGTGGTCGAGACGCCGGAGGAACTGGGTCAGATCGCGCAGCCCCTCCCCGGACGCGCCCGCCATGGCGGTGGCCGCCAGCAGCGTGTCGGCGACCTTGCCGAGGATCTGGTCGGGGGTGACGCGCCCGACGGCCGACACGACGAGACCGGCATCGTGCCCCAGCCGTCCGATCAGCTCGGCGGCCAGACTGCTCTTGCCCACGCCGCCGATACCGTGCACCACCACCCCGGCGTGGTCGCGCAGTGCCGCCCGCAGGCCGCGCAGCTCGGCTCGCCGTCCGACGAAGTCGCCCATGGCACGCACCACCACACCGGCGGCGAGCCTGACGGCACGCGGAGGCCTGAGCTTCGCGTCTACGCCGTCGCGTACGTCGTACAGAGGTAAGGAGGGGCCGCGCAGGAAGAGCGCGGGGGTGGCCCACTCGGCCGCCGTCTCGGCGGAACGCCGGGCTTCGAGGTCGCGGCGAGCCTCCGACAGCGCGGTCAGCACCACCGGCGCGGGACGTACGGCCAGCTCCCGGTAGAGCGACGCGGCCAAGGCCGTGGCGTACGAGTCGGTGACCGGCGCGGTCATCGCCAGCACGGCCGGGACCCCGGCGGCCGACAGTCCGCGCGCCAGCCCGCTCAGCGCCGCCTCCCCCTCGGACCGGCCGGAAGCGGCGCGGGCGTCGAGGGCCGTCGAACAGCCCGACAGGACGACCAGCGGCACCCCCTCGTCGCGGGGGATCACGCCGGCCAGCCGCGAGGCCGTGACCTCGTCGATGCCGCCCCGATCGTCCTCCAGCACCAGCACACCCGGCCCGGCATGGCAGGAGATGTGCAGCACGTGGAAACGCTCCTGCTTCAGCGCGTCCTCGACGGCCGACAGGGATCCTTCGTTGAGGATGCGCACGTGCGCCGCCGCGTGCCGCCGCGCGTCGTCCACCGCGTCGAGGATGCGACGCAGCTCCGCCTCCAGGTCGAGCAGCGGGCCGCCGTCAGGCCCGTCCGGTGACGCGGCCACGGCGAGGATCCGCAAGGGGGCCGGGATCCGGATGGCCGGGATGTGCCCATCGGCGGGCAGGTGGCGGAACAGCTCCACGCACGGGTGCAGGGCGAGCGGCCGGTCCTGCCCCGGGAGGATCAGCGTCTCCCACGGCAGCTCGGCCAGATCGCCGTCGACCTGCACGCCCAGGCGCAGAGCGCTGTTACGCCTTCGCGCCCCGGCCATCGCGGAGGCGAGCGCTTGCCCGGCCGCGCCGGACAGGAAGACCTCACCGAGCCCGATGCCGACGTCGCGCAGGCGGGCGTCCAGCAGCGCCCCGGGCTTCTCCACGACGCCCTTGGTGAGCGCCCCGGCGAACCGGCCCTCGCGGGCACGGGTGAGCCGCCAGACCCGTTCCTCAAGTGCGTGCCCGTACGTGCCGGGGGTGTGCGTGGCCTCGGGCTCGCCGCCGGCCGGGCCGAAGGACACCACGTCGCCGGCGATGCGCAGCACGACCTCCCGTGCGCCCTCCGGCCGGTGGTGCCCGTACGGGCCGAGCGGTTCAGCCGGGGGGCGACGGCCGCGCAGGGCGGCGAGCAACTCCTGGTAGGGGCCCTCCTGGTCCTCGCCGCGGAAGTTGAGCACGAACCGGGCGGCGGCGAACGGGCCGATCGGCACGTCGTCGAGCAGCGCCGGGATGAACCCGCGCTCGTCCGGACGGGCGAGCAGGGCCGCGTATTTGGCGGCCGTCATCGGGTCGGCCTCGGTGGCCCGGCTGTAGACGAAGACGGTGCAGGCAGAGGCGCAGATGAGGTCCTCGATGCGGCGGATGACGATGTCGCCGGGCAGGTAGTCCTCCAGCGCGGCCCGCACGCCGTCCAGCGACAGCCGGGCCTGGAGCCTGCGGGCCCATTCGAGGTCGGCCTGGGCGTGCACGACGAACACGTCGTACGTCGTGCCGGCTGGCTCGCTCACCCTGGCCCCACCCCGCGTGCGTCGTCCCGGTCCCTACTATGACGCCGGTCTCGTGCGGAAAGTTGACCATTTGCTGCTACTCAGAGCCACAGAACGCCTACGCCCTTTAGCCTGATCGGCATGGACATGGCCGGGTTGGCCCTCACATTGATCGGCACTCTGGCCGGCGTCGCGGGCGCGTACTTCGCGTGGGTGCCGCTGCGCGGCCGGCTCGCCCGCAGACGTGACCGAGAAGTGCCGGCGGTCACGCCCCCGTCTTCCCCTGGTCCTTCGGCGTACGACGTCTTCGTGTCGTACTCCCACGAAGACGCGGTGCTGGTCAAGGACCTGGTGGCCCGCCTGGAGCGGCGAGGCGTCCGGGTCGCGATCGACGAGGTGGTGATGCGGCCCGGCACGCCGCTGATCCATGCGGTGGAGCAGGCGATCCGCGACTCGGCCCACGGGCTGCTCGTCTTCAGCGCGGCGTCCACGGCGAGCGGCTGGGTGACGAACGAGTACTACGTGCTGATGCAACGATCGATCGAGACCGGCCAGCTGTTCGTGCCCGTGCTGATCGAGGATGTGCCGTTGCCCGAGTTCGCCCGCAGCCGCTTCTACAGCGACCTCCGCGACGCCACCGACGCGCTGCTCGACGAGCGGGCCGGCGAAATCGTCGAGGCGCTGCGGGCCGTGCCGTGACCGACGCCTTCATCTCGTACGCTCCGGAGCACGTGACGTGGGTCCGCTGGCTCGCCGACCGGCTGCGGGATGAGGGCCTGACGGTCGCCTACCGGGAGGTGCTCGCCTCGCCAGGGGCGTCGATCGTCGAGACGCTCGAACGGGCGATCCAGGGCTCGACGCACGGCGTCCTGCTCTTCAGCCGCGCCTCGCTGTCCGACCGGTGGGTCCGGGAGGCGTACGAGAGCCTGATGCGCCGTTCGATCGAAGACGGGCGGCGGTTCATCCCCGTGCTGATCGAGGACGTCGAGCTGCCCGAGTTCGCCGCGAACCGCTTCCACGTGGACTTCTCCCAGGTTGACGGGGCCGACGCCGACCGGCGGCTGGCCGAGCTGGTACGCGCCCTGCGCGGCCGAATGCCCGAGCCGGTAGCCGGGCCGGCCGGCAGGCCGGGGACGAGCGTCCGTTCGGACAAGCCGCGCCGCTGCACCCTGCGGATCACCGTTAGATCTTCTGGGGAAGATCGCGCTGTAGTCGAGGGCATCGCGCCTCAAGCCGCCCGGGATTGGGCGGCGCTTGGTAGATCTTTTATTAGGTGCCAATGACCATGTCTTACGCCGCGCTAGGCACCCGGTTCTGTCGGTGTCAGTCGATAGCGTGGGAGTTGTTGGACCGTTCCGGCGGTGGTGAAGGGGGTGCTCGGGGTGTCGGTTGATTCGATCGATGACTGTTCGGCCGAGGAGCACTCCTCACCCGTGCCGGCCTTCCCCTTTGCCCTCATCAATGGTGTCGGCGCGGCGAGCGGGGCGGTTCCAGAGTTGTTGAAGGGCACCCCGCTTGATCCGTGTTTCGTCTCGCCGGGCAGGGATGACCACAACGCTCATGGCGGCGTTCCGGTGGGTGGGTTGCCCGGCGGTGAGCGGTCAGTCGCCGGTGATGCGGTGGGCGACCCAGGCGGCGCTGCTGTTGGCGCCGGTGCCGGTGTTGGTGACGCTGGTGTTGGGGCGGCGGGGTCGGGGGTGTTGGCGGGTGAGTTGTTGCGGATCGCCGGGCGGTTGGCGGTTGCGGCTGTGCCGGACGTCCCGGCGTTGTGCCTGGATGAGGCGGAGACGTTGATACGGGCGCGGGATCTGGTGACGTCGGCGTTGGCGGCCCGGGTGGAGCGGGTGCATGTCACTGGTGAGGTCAAGGCGCATGGGCATGCCTCCACCGGCACCTGGCTCCGCTCCAGCACTCCCATTCCCAGCCCGGCCACCACAGACCCGGCCACCACAGACCCCGCCACTCCCGATCCGGCCACCACAGACCCGGCCGTCCCCGACTCCGCCACCGGCCTGGCCACTGCCGATCTCCTCTCTCCCGGTGCGGGCGGCACTGTTGCGGCCCGCACGGCAGGCGCGTCCGTCGGCGGTGTTGCGGTCGGTGCTGGTGGAGGGTCGGTGGGGAGGGGCGGTCCGGGGATGGGGAAGGCGGGTGCGGCTCAGCTGATGCGGATGGCCGTGGAGTTGGCTCGTTTGCCGGTGATCCGGGAGCGGTTTGCTTTGGGTCT
>NZ_JBEZDW010000063.1:0-26289 GCF_040802045.1 Microbispora sp. NPDC049125
CCTCGTCCAGTGCCCGAGCCCAGCCGGCGTCCCGCCGGTCCACCGTCTGCACCTCCGGGGTGCCCTCCATCACCAGCCCCTGTTCCTGGCACGCCAACCGCCAGCCGGATCGGGAGCGATGAGGGGGACGCGCTGGTGCGGTGGCTGCAGTCGGCGGGCGTGCCGGTGGTGTTGATCGAGCGGACCGCGACGGTGAGACCCCTCCGGGAGCTGACACTGCTCGTCCGCCGCCTGATAGGTCGCTCCACGCAGCACCACTCGCACCCCGACGGCTCCGGCGGCCTCGCGTACACCGCGGATGACATCAGGCCAGTAGTAGTCCAGCGACGGCACCACCATCCCGACGGTCGCAGGTGCCACCTCATCGCGCCGGGCCAGGTCGTGATCGAGCAGCGGACCGGTCGGCACTCTCCCCTCGGAAAAGTCCTGTACGAGAGCGGCACCACCGCGAACCCTGCGTACCAGTCCCTCCTCAGCCAGCAGGGCGATGTCACGGCGAATCGTGATCGCGGATCCCTACGCCCGCCCGGGTTATGAGAAGGCCGTCCACGCCCTTCAGGAGCGTACCGAGATGTTTACTCACTACACCCCACCGGAGTGGGATCCGGTGCCCGCGGGCGGACCGCGGGCACCGGAGGCGTTCAGGGACCGATCGAGCTACTTCGCGTTGGGCCCGCCCGGCGTGGGCACGGTGGTCGTGACGAAGTCGTGGCAGAGGCTGTCGGCGTCGGTGCCGTCGGGCCAGCGGGCGTTGCTCCGGCCCGCGCCGACGGCCGCGCCGGCCACCACGGCGATGCAGCCGCCCTTGCCCTGGTCGGCCTCCATGACGGCGAGCTCGGGAGTGGCGATGGTTCCGTTGCCGCTCGAACTGCTCTGCTGGGAGCCGTAGACGACGGCGTCGACGACCACGTCGCCTCGTTCGTCGAGCAGCGCGATGGAACCGGCGCTGGTGGACAGGGCGCTCCCGAACCACTGGTCGGGCGCTGGCGTTCCCTGATAGCCCGTCGTCGTGACCAGGGGGTTGACCACGGCCGCGCCGGTCGGGTGGCCCTTGACCGGCTTGTCGAGCGTGAGGCCGCCGCCCAGCGCCTGCACCGGCACGCCGCTCGTGTGCGGGTGACGGGTCGGCGGCGAGAAGCTGATCCCCGTGCCGGGGTCGGACACATCGACGCCCGACGCGTGGGCGAGCCGCAATGGCGCGGCCAGGTCGACGCCCGTCCCGTTCGCGCCGGTGGTGCCGACGTTCGCGACCGTGACGGTCTCCTTGTTCTCGCCGGTGTCCACCGTCAGGGTGTCGCCGACGGTCATGTTGGCGTCGGCCGCGACCTTGATGTTGGTCGCGCCCTCGGCCGCTTCGGCCGACAGGGTCGTCTGCGTGGCCGCCTTGCCGACCGCAGTGACCGTGGCCATCTCGTAGTCGTCGCCAGAATCGATGCCGATTCTGTCGCCGACTGTGAAACCGGTCGCGTTCGTGACGGGCACGTTGGTCGAGTGGGCGGGGACCGTGATCCACGGCCCGGTGGAGACGGGAACGAACAGCGTCGTCGCCGGGCTGGCCGCCGTCCCGACCGACTGGATCGTGCGGGTCTCCCGCTCACGGCCGGTGTCGATGTCGATCTGCTGGCCGGCCGCGAAGCCGGTCGTGCTCCTGACGTTGACCCTGGTGTCCTTGTGGTTCGCGGGGGCCGCCAGCCCGGAGCCGGCGAGGCCCAGCAGGTAGTAGGCGCCGCTCGCGAGCCGCGTCCCGGCCGGGATCTTGGCCAGTGTCGTGCCGGGCGAGCCGCTCGGGGTGGTGGTCAGGGTCCAGCCGGAGATGTCGACCTCGTTCGCGGAGGGGTTGTAGAGCTCCACGAACTGATCGGTCGAGTTGACGCTCGTACGGAACCGAACCTCATTGATCTTGATGGGGATGACGTTGCGTACGGTTTGCGCGGTTTCCGTGGACTGGCGGCCCTTCACCGGGCCGGAGGGGTTCGTCCACTCGGCCCTGCCGGTCAGGTAGCCGGCGTCGGTCCTCTCCGCAGAGGTGACCGTGAAGGTCGCGCTCACGCTCTCACCCGGTGCGACCGACGGGAACGTCGCCGACTTGTCGCGGGTGTCCTTGACCGAGGCGGTCCATCCCCCGGGGGTGGACAGGCTCAGCTTGACGCCCGCCGCGGCCGAGCCCGTGGTGTTCGTGAACGTCTCGGTGATGTCCTGCGCGGAGCGCGGGGTGAACGTGGTGGCCCGCGACAGCGCCAGACGCGTCACGTCATACTTGGCGGCCACAACGTTGGCCTGCACCGCGTCCGTGGTGGCTTCCGACGGGTAGCCCTTCGTCATCACCCCCTCGTAGAAGGTGCCCGACGAACCATTGCCGTTGTCGCCGCCGGTGCCGAGGAGAACGGCGCCCTTCTTGTGCATGGGGTAGTAGCTGCTGTTGGTCAGCGAGCCGGGACGGATTCCGCTGTAGAAGGTCGTCAGGGGGCCGTCCTGGGCGTTGCCGCCTCGCAGATCCCACTGGTTCCCGCCGCCGCCGTCGACGACCGCGGTGACGAACCGCCAGGAGTCGACGGTCGGATCGGCCGGGTTCTGCTTCGCGTTGTACCCGGAGAACAGGCCCGCCTCCATGTCGGCCATGATCCACGGGCCGGGGCCGCTTCCGCTGCCCCAGGCGGTGGCTGTGCCGAAGTACGTGGTCTCCATGGTGCCGGTGCCCACGGCGCGGCTGTTCGTCGAGGAGTTGCCGTAGTCGAAGCAGCAGCCGCTGTCATAGTGGGTGCCGTCGATGACGTAGTAGATGCCCTCCGGCTCGTCCCCCTTCGCGAGACCGGTGGCGTTGTTGTTGCGGTACCCCATGCCCGGCATGATGTACACGCCGTAGGCCTTGTGGCCGCCGATCGTGATCGGCGCCATGTCCGCGATCGCGAGGGTGTCGTAGCCGCCGACGGCCGGGCCCCGGAACGTGCCGGGCGGAGCCTGATAGAGGTCGTTGCCGGTGCCGGACTGGTCGTAGATCTTGGTGATCGCGCAGACCACGTGGTCGCAGAACGCGTCCTGTGCCGCCGCGTCGGCGTATCCGCCGGAGTCCGGGGAGGGGTGGGCGGCGGAGCGAACGACGCCGATGTCCCTGGTCGCGTCGTCCGAGGTGCGCATGACCTGATAGAGCGGGCCGTTGTAGGACGAGTACAGCGCGCGCGTGGTGCTGTGGGCGGCCACGCAGGGCGTGCCGCCGGCGGCGTAGATGTCACAGGGGCCCTGCGGCCGGTCCGGGGCGGCGGGCGGCGCCGCCTGCGCCTGCGGCGCCACCGCGAGCGCGCCGCCGACCAGCGCCAGCGCGGTCGCCGTACGAGCGGCCAGGGTTCCGAGGCGTCCGCGTCCGATGGGGGATCTGAACATGTTGGAATCAACTCCTACATGCGTCTTGCTCGACTGAGTCGAACGTGCGGGGGGGGTGGCCTGCCGATGTTCGGTTACGCGACCGCGGACACCGTCACGCGGACGATCCCGCGCCGGACGTCTCGGTCGGCACTCGGCAGGACATCCGCTGGCCGCGCATTGTTAGCGCTAACAAACGATCGCGTCAACGGGGTCGTGGGTGGCGGAGGGAGTCGGGAGCGAGGGTTGAGCTTGATCAACTGCCCCACACTATGGCACCGGCCACAGGTAACGTCAAGGTTACATACGCAATATCGGGCCGGTCCTTTCCCCGCTGTCCGCTCACCGGAACGGCGCGCCCTTGCAGTGTGTCGAGAGCCACGCCACTGATGGGATCTGCAGATGTAAGTGCCTTTACGTCGTAGATTTCCACTTCGTTTCAGCACGGCCCATACGACTACCCCAGGAACCGGCGAATGCGGTGACACGCTGGACAGACATCTGTCACCGAGCGGCACTGAAGCGCTCCGGCTTCGCTGGAGGCTCGTTCCCTTGAGAGGATCGAGTCATGGCAGCCAAGTCCCCCTATCCCGCAGAGCTGCGTAAGCGCGCGGTGCGGATGGTCGCCGAGGTCCGTCCGGACTACCCGACCGAGTGGGCCGCGATCAACGCCGTCGCCACCAAGCTCGGCATCGGCACCGCCGAGACGTTGCGTAAATGGGTTCGCCAGGCCCAGATCGACGACGGCGCACGACCGGCACGACCAGCGATGAGTCAGCGGAGCTGAAGCGGCTGCGGCGGGAGAACGCCGAACTCCGCCGGGCGAATGAGATTCTGAAGGCCGCCTCGGCTTTCTTTGCGGCCGAGCTCGACCAGACGCACTCGTGACCTTCATCGACGAACATCGACAGGTGTTCGGTGTCGAGCCGATCTGCCGTGTGCTGAGCGAGCACGGGCTTCCCATCGCGCCCAGCACGTACTACGCGGCCAAGGCGCGTCCGTCCTCGGCCCGCGCTGTCCGAGACGCCGAACTGGATGAGCACATCCAGCAGGTCCACGCCGACAACTACGGCGTCTACGGCGTTCGTAAGGTCTCGCATCAGCTGCTGCGGGAGGGCATCAGGTGGCCCGCTGCACCGTGGAGCGGCGGATGCGCGCCCTGGGCCTGCACGGGGCCCGCCGGGGCAAGAAGATCCGCACCACCACACCGGATCCCGGGCACCAGCGGGCAGCGGACCTGGTCAAGCGGGACTTCACCGCATCCCGGCCGAACACTGTCTGGGTCGCCGACTTCATCTATGTGGCCGCCTGGCGCGGCATCATCTACGTCGCCTTCGTCGTAGACGTGTACTCCCGGGCGATCGTCGGTTGGTCAGCGTCCCTCAACAAGCGGGCCACGGTGGTGCTGGACGCCTTGGACATGGCGTTGTGGCGGCGCGACCGCGCCGGACGCCCCGCCAGCCCTGGCCTGGTTCATCATTCAGATGCCGGCAGCCAATACACCAGTTTCCGCTTCACCGCCCACCTGATGACCGCCGGAATCGACGCCTCGATCGGCACGGTCGGGGACGCGTTGGACAACGCACTGATGGAATCGCAGATCAGCCTGCAGGCGGGTGGTGTTGAAGGTTGGCCAGGCGCTCCACGGTGTGCCGATGGTGCAGGCTCTCGCTGTATCGCCATTGGACGATCAGCGCGCCACCGACAACCGATGCCCGCACTTCGAGCGGGTACGGCCGCCGGCACGCGGGCTCTCTTCGGACCCAGCCTGGACGCCGATGGCGAACGTCGCGCCGACCGGCGGCATGAGGTGCCGATGAGTGCAGGCGACGAAAGCCCTCGCGGTCCGGATTGTTACCGGGGAAATCAGCAAGCGCCGATTCTCCCGGCACTCCGGATTGTTCAGGCCGCCACTCCCATCGGCGATTTTCCGACCCTCACTATTGTTCTCCATTGGTTCGTCGGGACACGTTGCTCCGGATGAACGTCACCTGGCCCGCATAGCGGACCTCATGGCGTGTGACCAGGGTTTCCGCCTGGTCAGAGTCTACTCAGATGCTCCTGAGCGACCTCAGACGGCGCCCCGTAGAGGTCACCTGAAAGCTCAGAGGGCTGAGGGGCTGAGAAATTCCTAAGCGGCTTTCGCCGATTTCCTCTGAGCTATTTCTGAGGCGGTGCGTACACCGGTTTCGAGACCACGAACATCTCTCGACCCGGAGCAGGAAATGAGCGCCGATCCCGTCACCGAATCATCCCTGGAGACCGCGGAGACCTCGTTCCGACTGCTGACGGCCGGCCCCGGTGGCCTGTCCCTGGACTGCGCCACGCTTGCGCCCGGCCTGCCGAAGGGCCAGGCGGGGCTGCGGGAGTTGCGCATGCTCCTCGCCAGCTCGCACGTCACCGACGCAGCCCGTGACGCCGTCTGGCGGGAGCTGGTCATCCGGTCACGAGAGTCCGGAGCCGCGTGGACGGACGCCGTGGTCGGCATGGCGATGCCCGCGCTTCGCATGATCGCCGCGTCGCGCGAGTCGCCGAGTTGTGGGAGACGCTGGAGGACGTCGCGGATCTCCCCAAGGATCGAGGCAAGAAGATCATGACCGGGCTAGCCGCCGGACACGCGTTCATGCAGAACCTACGACGCGGCCCACTACGAAATCGCCGTCGATGTCCCGCTATTGAGGAGGGTCGCTGCCGCGTTTACCGCGCTGGCCCCGCGCGATCTGACCATGTACCTGAAACGGGCTCGGCATGCCCCTCGATCCCCAACGCAACAGCGCCGACCGATCTCCTCGCCGGCTTCTTCGCCAGCACCGGCGCGACCCTCGACCCCGAACCGGCATGACGACCGAACCTCAGCCGCTCAACCTCCGTAGCCGGCAGGTGACTAGAGTGTAGGCGTGACAACCCGAGCCAACCCGTTCGCCTTCCCGACTCGTCGTCGAGCTGACGGGCTGGGCGTGGCGGTGGTGGCCGAACTGGTTGAGCTCATCGTCACGGCGGAGATCGCCGAGGGCAAACTGCTGCCCTCCGAGGGTCCGCTCAGCGAGCGCTTCGGTGTCAGCCGCACGGTCATTCGTGAGTCGGTGAAGCGGCTGGAGGAGAAGGGGCTGGTGGGCGTGGCCCAGGGCCGGGGTACGCAGGTGGCGCGGTTCGGCTCCTGGAACATGCTCGACCCGGTTGTCCTGTCCGCGTTCATCGACAACGACCAGACGTTGGGCATTCTGGACGAGCTGACGGTCGTGCGGGCCGCTCTCGAATCCGCCATGGCGGGTGTCGTCGCCTCGCACCGTGCCACCGAGGAGTTGACCCGCATCGAGCACGTCTTCGAGGCGATGCGCGACACCCGACACGACAGCGACTCGTTCCGGCAGGCGGACGTGGTCTTCCACCTCACGATCATGGAGTTGTCCGGCAACCGCCTGGCCGAGAACATCGGCAAGCGCCTCTACCTGCGAGCGTTGGAGAGCAGCAGGTACCAGGGGATGGGCTACGAGGGCGCGTTTGAGTCCACTTTGGGCGAACATGCGCTCGTGGTTGACGCCATTTCCCGCGGCGATGTCGAGGCCGCGCAGCGGGTGATGCGCGACCACATCGTCAGCTCCTGGCAGCGGCGCCGGTTCGATGCGCACCACGGGGAGCCCGAGGCGTAAGGGCGAGGAACCCCTACCAAATCGGTCGCGGGTGGCTTGGTTCCGAGGGCGGAAATGTATATCGAGGGTTCGGTTCACGGCAGGTGCCAGACCTCGTCGATCAGCTGCCACAGGGCCTCGGGCTCGCGCTCCTCGACGATGCGCACCTGACAGGGGTCGGTGTGCCGCCACCACTCGCGGGTGACCGGGTCCGCGGCGATGCGGCGCATGTCGGCGGTGTGGTCATCGCCTATGTACTCGTAGTACGCGAGTAGGGTGTCGCCGGCAATGAAGATGGAGTAGTTCCTGACGTTTGCCGCGCGCAGCATCTGCTCGACCTGAGGCCACATATGGCGGTGCAGGTCGAGATACTCCTCCCGCCGCTCGGGAGGGACGCCGACGACCAGTGCGTGGCGCTCGCCGCGATGGTGCTCGGTCACAACACCATCGGCTCCATTCCGGCCACCGATCACTCGCGGGCATCGGGGTACCAGGCGTAGTCCAGCCCGGTCGGGACGGATATGCGGCCCGTTGACCGCTGGAGGTGGTCCCGGGTTGGCAAGCTACGGATCCACGACTCGTCGACCTGGATACCCAGGCCCGGCTCCTCGCCGAGCAGGATCCCGCCGTCCTCGAATTCCTGGTCCACTGTCAGTCCCGCCGGGGATGACGGTCGCGAGGGCGAGGGTCGGCAGCTGCACGGACTGGGTACCGGCAGAGCTGGGTTGAATGCCGGGGTCGAGGTGAGCAGCGAGGTGAGACCGACCTGGATCGGGTAGCCGTCGCTGGAGGGCAGCATCACGAACGGCAGGAAGGCGTACTGGTAGGCCAACTGGTTGAGCGAGTAGTCGTTCGGCACGATCGTGTTGCTGGCCTGGGAGAGCAGCTGGGGCTCAACGAACAGCTGGCTGCCGGCGGCCAACGACATGATCCTCCATACACGAAATCCACTTACGCAGCATCGGAAGCTGGATGCGCAACACGATCTGCACTGTGGAGGCGCCGTCGATGCGCGGGGCTGATGTTGTTCAGCGCGCCGTACATGATGACGATCCAGCCGCCAGAGCCGGTCCAGAACGCGATGATCGTGAAGATCGCCGGCAGATGTGCCGACACGATGACCTGCACGAAGCTGGAGAAGCCGAACACGTGCAGCAGGCTGCTGACCGGACTTACCGTGGGGTCGAGCACGAACAGCCACAGCAGCACGCTCGACGCGCCCGCCAGTGCCCGCAGTAGGTAGAACACCAGCCACAGCGTCTGGCTCGACCAACGCACCCGGAGGGTGTGCACCACCAGAGCCAGGAACGTGGCCAGCACGACGAGCGAGGCCAGCCAGATCAGCAGGTACAGGCCGACATGTGCCACCGCGGACAGGAACCGGAAGCCACCGACCACCTCGGCAAAGTTGCCGGTCCCGCGAAGCCGCCGTCCGCGGAGGTGAAGGCGAGTTCGACGGCGTAGAGGGCCGGGAGCACACCGAACGCCAGCGTCAGCATCGCGTAGACCACGACGAAGGCGTAGCTCATCGGGCTGCGGGTACTGCCACCGTGCCGGCGGCGGGGTCTCCCCCGGCCGCCGGCGCGGAATGGCGGTTCAGTCAGCCGGTGTGTCGCCGGCTTCTCGCCGTGCCCGTCGAGACATCACCAATTAGAGTCTCTGGCGGCGTCAGCCTGATCCGCCCGACGCTGATCAATGTTGGCGATCACGTCATCTGCGGACATGTCCCCCACAAGGTAGGACGTAAGATCCTTGCCGAAGTCCGTCCACTGCGGGTTGAGGTAGATGACGACATCCTGGTAGGTGACTGTGTCGTCGGTCCTGAAGTCCTTGATGGCCTGAGCCATCGCCGGCGGATACGTGGTCTTCAATCCCGTGAAGGGCAGTGCATTGAAGCTCGGCTCCTTGTCGATCATGTACTGCAGATTCTCAGGCTTGGCCAAGAACGCCAGGTACTTCTTTGCCGCATCGATTTTCTTGCTCTTGGTGAAGATGAACTTGGTCGGGCCGGCGGGAGCGCTCGCGATAATCTGGTTGTCGAGGTAGGGAGCGGGGAAGATACCGAAGTCGTCCTCGGTGTACTTCTTTCCCGCTGCCACGATGTCCGCAATCCGGCCTATCGAGTTGACCGTCATGGCGTACTTGCCACCGGCCATCTCGGCCGGGGTGTTGGCGAATTCGTTGGACAGCGCGTTGTCGCCCCAATAGCCCGCGTCATAGACCTGCTTCATCTGCTGGATCATGGTCTTGAAGATGGGATGGTCGGCGAACTTGGTCTTGTTCGCGTTCAGGTTCGAAACCAGATTCGGGTCGGACTTGTTGTAGGCCGCGGACACGTCGAAGAAGTTGAGTTGGGCGTGCCAGCCGTCCTTGACGGGTTCGTAAATCGGCGTCACGCCGCCCTTCAGCAGGGCGGCGTTCACCGTCATGAACTCGTTGAATGTCGTCGGGGGCTTCAACCCGAGGCGGTCGAAGATCTTCTTGTTGTAGATGTAGGCCCAGCTGTCGGACACATCCCAGATGGTCTGTCCGTAGACGTGGCCGTCGACGCTCACCTGCTCCTTGGCTCCCGGATCCATACGGGAGGCCCATTCCTGGTCAGTGAGGTCGACGCCGGTCTTCTGGATGTGCAGCTGCGAGACGATGTCGAACTTGCCCGACTGATTCATGAAGATGTCCGCGGCATCGCCGGAGTTGAGCTTCGTGGAGAGCACGTTGCTGTATTGATCCGCGGGAATGATCTGGTAGTCGACCTTTATCCCCGTCTCCTTTTCGAACTTCTTCGCGAGGTCGAGTTCGGGAGCCCTTACCCAGTCCTGGCTGGCCATCACGCTGATGGACTTCACCTCGGACCCGCCGGCCCCGCTTTCTTCCTTGGCCGAGCACGCGGTAACCAGCGCCCCGGCCACTACAAGGGCCGACGCTCGCTTGATCAATCTATTTATTGCCATGTCTTCACCGGCTTCTTTTCTCTCACTATTAGTGGGTGGAACTTCTGCGCAGGCCGAGGATTATCGCTCCTCACGCACCCGGAGGGAGATCTGCGCGATATATGGCATACGTATTATGAAAGGTGCGTGCAATGTCTTGTTGCGTTCCTCAGGATTCCTCCCAAATGCAACGTGATGTGTTCGGGTCGAGAGGGAAAGGCGCGGAGACAATGGTCGATGTCTCGTGCTGAGCCGGGTCAGGGCGACGGCGTAGCCGAGGAATTCGAGTTGGGTACGGCGCAGGTGCGGGCTCGTTCCAGCAGATGCAAGCGCTCAATCCGGCGCCCAAGCGGTGACCCAAGGCCTGCGCGGCACCGGTTCCTGCTCGAAACAGATCTTGAGGGCATATCCATACTCGTGAGGGCGTGTGGCAGGGAGCGTCACGACCAGGCCATCGAGGTCTCGGCGCCAGTCGAGAGATCCTTTGACACCGAGCATCTGCACGTCCGCGACAGTACGAGGTTCCAACTGCAGGCGCGTACCCAACGCGGTGATGACTATCTCGCCGGCATCGGGCCATTTCACCGTTGACACGTAGAGATAGGAGCCGGTGACATCGTTCCGCACTGTGAAGCGGAAGTCGTCGGCGGAGAACAGGGAAGGAGCGCCGTCGATGAAGGAGCCGCCTTCGACCTGAAGCGGACCCTCGCCGGGAATCACGTAAGGCACAGTGCCATAGATCGCTTCGCCGTTCACCGTGAGCCAGGAGCCGATGGCCTCGAGCATCCGCACCTCGGGATCGGCTATGGTGCCGTCCGGTTTCGGGCCGATGTTGAGCAGGAGATTGCCGTTCTTCGAGACCACATCGAGCAGTTCGCCCAGCAACTCAGGAATGCTCTTGTACTCGTGATCCGCCGTCCAGCACCACGAGGTGCGAGATACCGAGGTGTCGTTCTGCCAGACGAACGGCTGCACCGTCTTCACCGCGCCCCGCTCGATATCGTAGACGGCGCTGCCCTCGGCGAACGCATTCCATTTGTAGGTGATGACCACCTCACGGCCCCATTCAGCCGCGCGATTGTAGTAATACGCAGCGAGTCGGCGCAGGTACGGCTGAAAGGCGGGCTTCTCGATCCACCAGTCGAAGAAGAGCATCTCGGGTCGATAGCGATCGATGATCTCGGCGGTGCGAAGCAGCCAGTCATCGAGGTGGGCTTTGGACGGAGACGTCTCCTCCCGCTGCGCCGGTCCATAGAAGTCGCTGAACTCAGGGTCGCGCACGTCCGAGTCGAACGTCATTCCTCCGTTCATGAAGAACCAGTGTTCGGCCCGATGCGACGAGGCTCCGAACACCATCGACTGGCCGACGACCGACACCCCCAGATCGCCGAATACATCGCGCTTCGGACCCGTCTTCGTCGCGTCCCACCTTGTCCGATCGCTTCGGTAGAGGGCATAGCCATCATGGTGCTCGGCTACGGGCACGACGTACTGTGCCCCGGCCCGGCGGAAGAGCGCGGCCCAACCATCCGGATCGTAGTTCTGCATTTTGAAGTGCGGGATGAAGTCCTTGTAGCCGAATTCCGACTGCGGGCCGTAGGTCTCCCGGTGGTGGTCGAACGCCTTGGTGCCGCTGCGGTACATTTCGCGGGAGTACCACTCACCCGAGAACGCGGGAACGGAATATATGCCCCAGTGCAGAAAGATGCCGAACTTCGCCTCCGTGAACCACCGCGCCGGACGATATGCCTGCAGAGACTCCCATGTGTCCGTGAAGGGACCGGACTCGATGACGGCATCGAGCGCGGCGAGGTCTGCTGCGTCACTTCCGGGAGAGACTCGAGGCGGAATCCATGAGCGGTCGATCATGCGGTAACTCCTTCGTGTCGGTACGCGATCAGCGCTGAAGCGCAGGTCGCGTGCAGGCCGGCGCCGTCGGACAACGCTGGCCACCGAACTTTTAATATGGGTGCGGCTCTTCTGTAGTGGGGCAAAAGGTCTTGCGTTTCCCGACGTTTCGTCGCGAGGTTCTCTGAAACTGACCCGCCTTCAGGCTGCACACTGCCTGTCCATGGTGGAATGTGGCCTGTGCGAGGTTGAGGTAACGACGGTGGAGGGTGCGTTCGCCGGGTCCCGGCACCGGTTCGAGGAGATGGTGTCCTGGTTGGACAGTCCTGAGGCGGGTTCGTTAACCTCGATCAAAGATCGTTCAATGTACTTGCGATCCCCGGGCCGCGATCACTTTGCAGATCACGCGCCCCGGGAGATACGCCTGCGTCTAGGCGGTCGCCTGGTCCGCCTTATCCATCACGAGGGACGACTTGTACATGTCCGGGGTCGTGCCTGGCCGCACCAGGACGATCCGCTCGCCCACGCGAGTCTGGAACACGAGCATCTTGTTCTTCGAGGAGGTAAGCGTCTGGGCCCTTGCCCCATCGCGATACAGAACCACATCGGAGTCCCACGGGTTCCTGACGCGTGCCTTGGCGCCGAGTTGCGATTCGATCTCGACGTACTGCACTTCGCCGGACTTGATCGAGGAAGACACCAGGAAGCCGTCTTTCGCGAGCAGCTTGTACTTCGCATCCCACGCCGTAGGCCACGCAGGAAAGACGCGGATCACCGGATCGCCGGCGGGCGTCGGGCTGAGGCTCTGCTGGAGAGCTTCCTGCAGGGCCGCGGCAAAGGTGCCGTAGCCTTCCGCCGAGTAGTAGTCCCCCTGATTGAACAGCAGGTTGGGGAATACGCCGTTTGTGCTGAACACTCCGTACTGCGTGGCCAGGATCTTCACCATGTCATCGGCGCGGCCCAGCTTGGCGGCATCGACATGGAAGCGGCTCGACCCGTTTCTGTCGATCACCGTACCCTGCACCTGATTCAGGTAGCCGGGCGAGTGCAGGTACGTGTTGAGCGCGATGGCCCAGTCCCCGTTGTCGAGGCCCTGATCCCTCGTCTCCAGGTTCAACACGTCGAACTTCTCGAGCATCTTGAAGATCGGGCTCTCCGTACCGTGCAGATCCCGGATGAAATACGCCGGTCGCAGACCCTGGGCCCATGCGGGCGAGTCTGTCGCGAGCGCCGACGCGAGCGACGAGTTCGTACTGGCCGCCCACAGGGATTGCGGATCGCTCCGCAGCGGGTACGGCGCCAGATTGTGGAGGATCTCCTGCCAGCCGCCTCGCAGCTTCTGATCGACCTTGAGCAGGATCGATGCCTTGACCGCCACAGCGAAGATGCCACGTGCCATCGCCAGGTCATCAATAACATCCTTGCCGGCCCAGATGTGCTCGTGAAGGTTCGTGTTGTAGAAGTGATACTTCCCGTCACTCTCCTTCCTCAGGCCGTCGTACGACTGGTAGAGCTTCGCCGCGCCCCTGATGAACGGATAAGCCTTCTCGCGTAAGAAGTTGAGATCCTTCGTGTAGCAGTACACGTTCCAGTAATGCTCGGCTGTCTCCTGCGTCGCCATCATGGTGTGAGTCACATAGCTCGCCTGGTTGTTGCCCGTGTTGAACACGTTCCAGTTCCAGGCCGGCAGGAACCGATTCCTCCGCGTGGTCATGTCGGTGAAGGCTTGCGACCTCGTGGTGGTCTTGAACGTGTAGTACTGTTGCATGGATTGCGCGACGTCGGTCGGCAGTTCTTCCCAGCCGAGGATGCCGGCCGTCTCCCCGATGAAGATGCCTTCGGCGCCCCACATCTGTTTTGCGGCCTTCTCATACTGCGCGAAGCTGGACTCACGCATCTTGAACAGCGGGTTCATCAGATCCACGTGGTTCGCAGCCATCAGTGGCTGGTACAGCGAGTCCTGGTTCCAGTTCCAATAGAAACTGCCCCAGTCGCGTCGATCCTCCTCGCCGATCCAGATTCCGCCGTTGTATTTCGAAGGATACGAGCCCCTGCTGGAGATGGCGGCCAGGTACATGTAGTAATTGCGCCGCTGTTCGTAGTTGAACTGCGTGGGAAAGTACACATAGGACTTCTGCCAGAAGTCGCTCCACCAGGCCTGAGTCGCAGTGGAGATGTCATCGAACGCCGCAGAGGAGGTGACGGTCGCGACGGCGGTGTCCTTCGCCGACTCCGATCGTTGCATAGTGGAGTCACCGCCGATGACGACGGTGAACGTGCCGTTCTGCGCGGGTAGAGTCAATCGGCGGGTGGCGCGATTCGAGATGGTGCTGTCGGTCACCGTCGAGACGCTTCGGCCCTGCACAGTGACGGCGACAGCCGTGTTGACGTAGTGGTCGTTGGCCTCGATACCGGTATCGCACTTCTCCTGGATCACCTGCTCCAGCACGATGATCTGGCCGCTGACGGTAGAGAACGTGGACACGGCGCTGTGCGAGCCCCAGACTTGATTCGCAGCGCGGAGCATCGCGAGATCGACGGTTATGGGCTGCGGGGTGGCCCGATTGTCGGTCACTTTGATCGCGATGAGATCTGCGTGCATGTCGGGGATCACCTCGATGGTCACCCCGGATCCTTCGACGCTCAGCCGTGCGTCGTAGAGCGACAGGTGCTGGCTCGTGGTTGTGTCAAAAGGCGACGACGTACCGAAGCCGATGTGAACGCGACCGATTGCCCCACCACCCGAATTCTGGTGGTCCTTCGAAGCGGACGAGGCGTCGTTGAACATGAACGTGTCAGTGTGGTTCAGCTGCATCACGAGGTTGTTCGCATCGCGCTGCCAGACCGGTCCGCCGAATCTTCCGTTCGCCACGGACATGCCCTGGGTTCCGGTGGTGATTCTTCCCGTGTATCTGAGATCGGACCTGCCGATCAACTGGCTGTAGTCGGGGTTGAAGACCGCATCGGCGGGATCGAGCTGCGGTTCCAGCGAGCGACTGTCCCGCGTATTCGCCAGGGCTCCGGTCGACGGCACAATCGACAGCAGGGATCCTGCGGATGCTGCGGCCAGTCCGGCGATGATCGAGTGATTCACGAACTGCCGTCGTGAGATTCCGTTCGATGAGGAAGGCTTCTCTGGTGCCATTGTCTACTCCTCTGTAGATGTGCGCCGCGCCGTCTCGCGCGGTTCGCTTGGCTTCCCAGCGCATTCGCACCGGTTTGCCTTACTGACCCCGATGTCATGTCGATGAAATCCTGCGGCCGAGCGTCTGTTCCCGAAAGGGAACATTACATACGTACTATGTCTACGCAAGAGGTAAATTGATATTCGCGGACGAGGTCTTTCCGGGCGATCCGACAACAGCCGTGGCCGTCGGTTGCCGGCAGAGCGGTCGATCCACAGCGCGATGCGGAGCCGTCGGTAGTCGGCCTCCCGATTTACGCCCACCTTCGAATTGATATGCCTGTAGCCGCGGTCCACGGCTTCCTGGCATAGTCGCCGAAGCGAGACACTCATCATCCTCCGAGGGGACGATGAGGCAGCTCCGGTTCCGACATCGCTTCAATGTTCAGGAGGCGGATTCGTCACCGTCCGGGCTCCTATGGAGAAGTGCTCGGCAGCGCGGCATCACGCCCCCGGAGCCGATGACTCATCCCTTCACTGCGCCCTCGGTTTGGCCGCCGACGATGTACCTCTGAGCCATGAAGTACATGATCACCACCGGGAGGCTGGTGAGCAGGACATCCGCCGCGATGAGGTTCCACTGGGTCTCATACCTCCCGAAGAAGCCGTAGACGGCCAAGGTCATCGGCCATTTGTCAGCCGAGCCCAAGAAATAGAGCGGGAGGATGAACTCGTTCCACATGTTGAGGAAACAGAGGACCAGGCTCGTGATGAGCACTGGACGCATCAGCGGAAAGATGATCGAAAAGAAGAGGCGGATCGGGCCGCAACCGTCGATGACCGCGGCCTCGTCGAGCTCGCGCGGAATGCGGCCGACGAATCCGTAGCAGAGAAAGACGATGAACGGCAGTTGAATGGCGGTGTACAGCAGGATGATGCCGGCTCGAGTGTCGTTGAGCTCGAACGTCTGCATCACCTTCGTCAGCGCGACGAAGTTGATGGGCAGCACCAAGCCCATGACGATGAACATGTAGAGGAACCGGTTCCCCCGAGAGCGCCGACGCGAGAATACGTAGGCAGCCATGGACGCCAGCAGGACCGTCAGCACCGAACCGAGGCTGGAGTACAGCAGACTGTTGAGGAATCCGGCGCCGAGATTGCCCTTGTCGATCACCTCGGCGAAGTTGCCGAAATGCCACGACGCGGGCAACGAGAACGACATTCCGCGAGCGTCGTCCGGACCCTTGAACGCGGTGAAGACGATCAGGAGCAGAGGGATCAGCATGATCGCCGACGTCAGCCAGATGATGACGTTCTTGACCAACGATCCCGGCCTGATCGGCTTTCTGCGGATGTCGGTCATTCTTGAACCTCGTTCCGGGTGAGCGTGCGGATCATGAACACGCCCACCATCGACATGATCACGAGCATCACCGTGCTGAGCGCGGCCCCCTCGGCGTAGCGCCCACTCGAGAACTCCTGGAAGACGGCGGTGTACAGCACCTCCGTGCGATGGCCTGGCCCACCGTTCGTGAGCACGTAGACGATGTCGAAGACTTTCAGGCCGTACAGGACGTTGAGGACGATCACCACAGCCAGAGTCGGCCGGAGCAGCGGAAGCGTGACGTGACGGAACCGTTGCCACGCCGACGCGCCGTCGAGCTCCGCGGCTTCGTTGTAGGTGGGGGATATCGACAGGATCCCCACCAGCAGGATCGCCATGATGTAGCCCATGCCCCGCCAGACATCGACTCCGATCACTGACCACATCGCGAGATCCGGATCGACGAGCCATCTCTGGGCCAGCCCTTCCAGGCCGACCGCGCGCAACGCCTCGTTCATCAGCCCGATGCTCGGGTCGAGGATCGAGGTGAAGACGATGCCCACGATGAGCACGGACAGGACCGCGGGGAGGTAGAGGATGGCCCGGTGCAGATTCAGGGCCCTCACTCCCTTGCTGAGCAGGACAGCGAACAGGAGCGCCAGCACAGTCTTGATGACGGTGCTCGCCACGGTGAACCAAAGGGTGTTCAGGATTGCAGCGAGGTAATCCCGCTTCGGAGAGAACACATCCGCGAAGTTCTCCCACCCGACGAACGAGATCTTGTCGGAGTAGCTCGACCAATCAGTGAACGAGTATCCGACACCGATCAGGCTCGGCAGCACGAAGAGGGCGACGTAGAGCAGAAGGGGAGCGACGACGAAGTACCAGGGATAAATTTTCTTCTTGTTCATGGATGATCGCTATCAGCTCGAGCGGTGGGCGCGACGAGACTCGTCATCTGACCTTGTGCCGTCAACCAGCATGCTCTTGGGCACGAGCCCAGGGTTGGCCTTCTTGAACGCGTCGACCGCCGCCGAGCGCGGTCGGCGTCCACCGAGATGGTGATGGTGGCGTTGTCGTCCTGCGTCACTTGAGGACAGCCGTAGGAACCCGGCCGAGGAAGCGATCTTGCTACCACAAGCAGCAAGAGCGCGGGCCATGAGTGATGCTGCCGCGCCGGTGAGTGCGCGCGCCGACGGGCGAGCGCGTCCATACGGTATTAGAGCGAACATCCGTGTGTCCCTTGTTTGTCGACCTCGTTAACACCCGCGCGTTCGGCGACTATAAGGTAGGACGTATGATGTCTGCAAGAGAAACTTTCTAAGCTCCACCGGCTAGCAAGAGCCCATGCTCACGCTCCAGGGCGTAGTAGTCCTCCGGTTCGACGTGGGAGTCGATTCCGCCTGCGCCTTCGCCGGTGATCGTCGCGAGCTGGTCGGCGAGCGGGTGGGAGGCCAGGTAGATACGGGCGCAGGTCCGAACGACGCTGATGAGCTGTCGCCACTGATGGAGTCCCCGTTCACCTCGACCCGTTCGGAGGTTGTTCGCGAACACTGTTCGGCACGTCGGTCTGGTGGTGCCCGATCTTGAGCTAGGCATGGCAGAGATCGGATCTTCTGGCTCAGGTGGGACCGGCCGTGGTGCGGTCGATGACGATCAGAGATGAGGCGGGCCACGCACAGGACGTTTGACGTCGCCGCAACGCCGCAACGGCGCGCCGCTTGGAGCGGGCCTCGACGTGACGCCCGGTGATGAACGCGGTGACCCCGCCGCGGCCTCCCAGGTAGACGTCACAGGAGCCGTCGCTGCGGGAGATCGACTCGCCTCTGACCGTCGAGATCGTGATTCGTCCATCGAGGAAGAGCCGTCCGACCAGTCGTCGAAAGTTTCGTTTAACATCTTGTTCTCGCTGAAAACAGGTCACTAGTCTCGCGACAACATGGAAGCGCTTTGACGACTTCGAAGGGGACGACCCCCACCGTGAGACCCGAGTTGAACCGCAGAAGCTTCGTCGCCCTTGCCGCAGCGACTCCCCTGCTCGCCGCCTGCGGGGGCGCGGCGCGGCAGAAGGCCGGCACGAACAGCAGAGCGGGTCTGCAGGCGGCGTTGCCTTCCCACGTGCCCAGCAGCCCCGTCAAGCCGGACATCCCGTCCGTGGCGGGCGGAGCCGGAGCCGCGACCGATCCCGCCTTTCTGAGCTACCCCTCCAACCAGGCCGCCACCGTCCAAGGAACCCCGGGCAGGGGCGGGAGCTACACCGCCGTCACACCGCTGTGGGGCACGGTGCCGCCGGCAGGAAACTCCTTCTACGAGGCCATGAACAAGGCCCTGGGCGTCACCCTCACCATGAAGCCGGCGGACGGCAACAACTACAACACCATCGTCCCGACGATGACGGCCGCCAGGCGCCTGCCCGACTGGATCCAGCTGCCGACCTGGTGGAACGCCATCTTCGACGTCGGCGGGCTGGCGGGGACGCAACTCGCCGACCTCACGCCCTACCTGGCAGCCGACAAGATCAAGAAGTATCCGAACCTCGCCGCCATCCCCACCGGCGCCTGGCAGACCGGCGCGTGGGGCGACAAGTTGTACGGCATCCCCTCCTTCTCCAGCAGCTTCGTCATCGCCGGCGCGGTCTTCCACCGCCGGGACATCCTGGAGGCGAGGGGAATCACCGCCGGCCAGGTGCGGTCGGCCGACGACCTGATGAACCTGGGCAAGGAGCTGACCGACGCCAAGAGGGGCGTCTGGGCCTTCGACGACGTGTGGACCTATCTCTTCCCCGCCTGGGACGTCCCCCTTACGTGGGATGTCCGGGACGGCAGGCTGATCCACAAATACGAGATGCCGCAGTTCTTCGAGGCCCTCGACTGGCACCACCGCATGGCGCGGGCCGGCTACCTGCATCCGGACGCCGTCGCCGGTCAGAACGCGAATGCCGACACCCGCTTCTACTCGGGCAAAGTGCTGATCAGCGGTGGCGGCACCGGCGCCTGGAACCTCACCGACCACCAGTCCGGCACCGCCGCCGACAAGGACTACCGGCGCGGCGCGTTCGACTTCTTCGCCGCCGACGGCACGAGCGCGCCTCGCGTCGCCATGGGGCCCTCCACGAACGTCATCAGCTACCTCAGCGACAGGCTGAAGCCCGACCAGATCGAGGAACTGCTGGCGGTCGCCGACTATCTGGCCGCTCCCTTCGGCTCGGCCGAGTACACGATGGTGAACTTCGGGGTCGAGGGCGTCCACTTCACGATGAAGGACGGGGTTCCGACCGCGACCGAGGACGGCAAGAAGTTCGTCCAGGCGATGACCTTCCCGTTCCTGGCCTCGCCGCCCGCCGTGATCAGCAACCCCGGCGCAGGCGTCGTCACCAGGGACTACGCCGCCTGGCAGGCCGCCAACGTCAAGTCGCTCTACAAGCCGGTCTTCTGGAACATGAACATCAGCATGCCCCGGTCGCTGTCGGGGGCCAGTGCCGCGCAGGCCGTCGAGGACGCCGTCAAGGACTGTTATCACGGCAGGACGAAGGTCTCCGAGGTCCAGGCCGCCGTCTCCACCTGGAAGACCAGCGGCGGCGGCGACCGGCTCAAGCAGTGGATGACCGGCAACGTGCTGGACAAGTACGGCACAGGCCAGTGAGCACACCGCACTCGCGGCAGGAACGTCCGGGTCGGCGGATCAGGCTGCGGCGCGACCGCTCTCTGCTGATCATGGTGGTCCCCGCGATCGTCCTGCTGCTGGTCTTCAACTACGCCCCGCTGTTCGGACTGCTCACCGCGTTCCAGTACTACGACCCGCCGGCCGGGGTCTGGAACAGCGACTGGGCGGGCTTCGACCAGTTCCGCCTGCTCTTCGCCGACCCGCTGTTCTGGGGCGCGCTGAGGAACACGCTCTACCTCGGTCTGGTCCAGCTGGTCCTGTTCTTCCCGATCCCGATCGCACTGGCACTCCTGCTCAACTCGGTGCTCAGCGTGCGGGTGCGCAACTTCATCCAGTCCGTCGTCTATCTGCCGCACTTCTTCTCGTGGGTGCTGGTCATCACGATATTTCAGCAAATGCTGGGTGGTGCGGGCGCGCTCAACCAGTTCCTGCGCTCCCACGATCTGCAGACTTGGGACATCACCACCAATCCGGGCACTTTCGTGCTGCTGGTCACCTCGCAGGTGGTCTGGAAGGAAGCCGGATGGGGGATCGTGGTCTTCCTGGCCGCTCTGTCCGCCGTCAATCCCGGGCTCTACGAGGCGGCGGCCGTGGACGGCGCGGGGCCCTTCCGGCGGATGTGGCACATCACCCTTCCGGGCCTGCGCACAGTGATCGTGCTGATGCTGGTGCTCCGCCTCGGAGGCACGCTCTCGGTCGGCTTCGAGCAGTTCCTCATCCAGCGCGACGCCGTCGGCCACGAGACCGCGGAGGTGCTCGACACCTATGCGTTCTATTACGGCATCACCACGGGCGACTACAGCCTGGGTGCGGCGGCCGGGCTCTTCAAGAGCGTGATATCGCTCCTGCTCATCTGGGGCGCCAACAAGCTGGCGCATTTCTTCGGCGAGGACGGGTTGTACCGGAGATGACCAAGGTGTTCACCATCGGAGCCGGCACGAGCGCGGCGAGGGCACCGCGGGCGCGGGCGGATCGCCCGCCCTGGCAGGAGCGGCCGAGCGTCGCCGGCCAGTCCGCCAAGGGCCTCTCCCTCGGCGGCGTGCTGGCGGTCATGCTGGTCCCGCTGTGGATCGTCGTGGTGACCAGCCTGGCCACTCCCGGCGCCGTCAACCGGGCCGGCGGCCTCGTCATCTGGCCCGACGGCTTCACCCTCCAGGCCTACCGGGAGATACTGACCGACCCGACCATACGCACCGCCCTGATCGTCAGCCTCGGCATCACCGTCGCCGGCACGGCGCTGTCCATGGTCGTCTCGGTCCTGTGCGCGTATGGGCTGTCGCGGCCGCGTTCGCCCGGGCACCGCCTCATCCTGGTGCTGCTCATCGTCACGATGTTCGTCAGCGGCGGGCTGATCCCCACCTTCCTGGTGGTCACAGGGCTGGGCGGCTACGGACAGTGGTGGGCGTTGATCCTCCCGAACGCGGTCTCGGTCTTCAACATCCTGGTGCTCCGCTCCTTCTACGCGAAGACCTCCGCCGAACTGATCGACGCTGCGCGAATGGACGGCGCGGGCGACTGGCGGATTCTCCGGTCGGTCGTCCTGCCGACCTCGCGCGCGGTGACCGCGGTGATCGCCCTCTTCTACGCCGTCGGCTACTGGAACTCCTTCTTCACCGTCATGCTCTACATGCCGACCGACAGCGAGAAGTGGCCGCTGCAGTACGTGCTGCTCACCTATGTCAACCGCGGGGCCGGGATGCCGGGATCGGTCAACGCGGGCTTCGGCATGGCGCACGCGCAGACCGCTCCCCTGTCGACGCAGATGGCGGTGGTGGTGCTGACCCTGGTGCCGCTCCTCATCGTCTATCCCTTCGTCCAGAAGAACTTCCGTGCGGGTGTGCTCACAGGCGCCGTCAAGGGGTGAACCACCCGCCCGCCACGGATGTCAGAATGGCCGCAGACCATCGAGCCAAGGCCAGGTGATCCCGGCGGGACGACCACATGGCCGGCTCGCCGTTGACGAGGAAGGGCGAACGTGACGGACAACCGATCGGACGGACCTGCGGCCGACGAGCAGAGCTCGCAGGATAGCGGGCCAGGATCGGTCACCATCGCCTATATCGCCGAATCCGCCGGCGTCTCGATCCCCACCGTTTCGAAGGTGATCAACGGACGCTCGGGGGTGTCGGCCCAGACTCGCGCCCGTATCGAAGAGCTGGTCAACCAGTACGGATACCGCAAGCCCACCGGCAACCGGAGCAACATCGTGGAACTCGTATTCCGCGAGCTTGAGAGCATGTGGGCCGTCGAGATCATCCGCGGGGTCGAGCGGGTGGCCCGCAAGAACCGCGTCGGAGTCATGCTCTCGGAGTTCGGCCTTCGCGACTCGGTGGGCATGTCCATCGACGACACAGTCGGACGCCGCCCTCAGTGCGTCCTGTCGGTGGCGCAGCTCACACAGCCGGAGCGCGATCAGCTGACCGCGAAGGGCATCCCGTTCGTCGTCTTCGACCCGATCGACGAACTGCCGGACGACGTGCCGTTCGTGGGCGCCACCAACTGGAGAGGCGGCCAGGCGGCGACCCGGCACCTGATCGAGCTGGGACACCGCCGCATCGCCATGATCAGCGGCCCGGATCATCCGTTCTGCCGTGCTCGGATGGCCGGCTACCTCTCCGCACTGGCCGAGGCCGGGCTGCCCGCGGATCCCGGCCTCGTAGTCCGCACCCTGCTCACGCGCGAGGACGGCTACACCGCGGCGCGCGATCTGCTCTCCCGGTCCGACCGTCCCAGCGCCGTCTTCACCGCGAACGACCTGCAGGCGCTCGGCGTCTACCAGGCCGCCCGTGAGGCCGGACTGTCCATCCCCCAGGATCTGAGTGTGGTGGGTTTCGACGATCTGCCGGTCGTGGCATGGATCGACCCGCCTCTGACCACAGTTCACCAGCCGTTGAACGAGATGGCGGCCGCCGCGACCGAGCTGGCACTGTCCCTCGGCCGGGGCGAGGAGATAACACAGGTCGGACTGGAGATCGCGACCACCCTCACCGTGCGGGAAAGCACGGCGCCCCCGAAGGGCTGAGCAGCGGAGCGGGGGTCGCGGCGACATCGGCGGCACGGATCGAACCGCTGACCACAACACAAGACACGTCATGCCGGCCGGCACGCGGCCGGACGTGCCGTGCACGTCCGGCCGGTGTGGGTGACCGGGGCGCTCGCTGATCGAATCGTCAGCTTCGGGTCCACTTCTGGTTGCTTCCACCGTTGCAGGTCCAGATCTGGACCCTGGTGCCGTTGGCGGTGCCGGCGCCCGAGACGTCCAGGCACTTGTTGGCGCCGACGGCGGTGACGGTGCCATCGGAGTTGAGCCGCCACTTCTGGTTGTTCTGCCCGTTGCAGTCCCAGATGATCACACTGGTGCCGTCCGCCGTGCCGCCACCGTTGACGTCCAAGCACTTGTTTCCGTAGACCCGCAGCTCGCTCGCGCTGGTGGCGGTCCACTGCTGGTTGCTCTGGCCGTTGCAGTCCCAGATCAGCACCGTCGCGCCATTGGCCTGCGAGGCGCCGTTGACGTCCAGGCATCGGCCCGAACCCACGCCCCGGATCGTGGAGGCCGGCGAAGCGCTGCCGCCAGGCCGGCGGTACAGGCCGAACTCGGCGATGGAGGGGATGGCCCGGGAGCTGGTGATGCGCAGCCTGACCCGGCTGGTGGTGACCGGGGACGCCAGACGGATCAGCTTCTTGTGGCCGATCGTGGTGTCGGTCGCTATCTGGGTCCAGGAGCTGCCGTTCCAGGAGTCGACGGCGAACGACCTCGTGCGCTGGCCGATGTTCAGATCCTCCTGTGTGGAGATGACGTCGAAGGTCCGCGAGGAGGGCAGGGTGAACACCAGCGCGCCGGTGGTGCCGGTCGGCTGCCAGGAGCTGTCGAGGTTGCCGTCCACGGCCAGGTCGGGGGTGTGGCCCGTGCCGTTGGAGGTGCCGCTGTCGTTGGCGGCGGTGGCGCCGCTCGCCAGGTTGGTGGCGAACGTCTGCGACACCGTGGTGCCGAACTGGGACAGGGTGTCGATCGCGGACTGGTCCAGCAGGCCCTGCCGGTTGGGGGAGATGTTCAGCAGGAAGTTGCAGTTGCGTCCCACCGACCCGTAGTAGATCTCCAGCAGCTCGGCCGGGCTCCGCCAGGTCTCACCGGTCTGCCAGAACCAGTTGTGGCGTGCCGACAGCGTCCCGTTGCACTCCGCGGGAGACCACCGCAGCACGTTCCACGAACTGGTCCCGTCCGACTTGCGTTGGGACAGCACCGAGTCACTGCCCACGTCGGCGGCGGTGTTGAACCCGGGTACCGGCAGCGCGGTGTCGGCGGCGGTGGCGGGATCGCCGTTGGTCGGCACGACCGACCACTCCGACTGGCGCGCGTAGCCGTTCTCGTTCCCGACCCAGCGCACGTCCGGCCCGCCGTCGCCCTCCATGACCGCGTTGGGCTGCAGCCTGCGGGCCATGGTGGTCCAGTCCCTGAAGTTGTAGGGCTGGGTGCGGCCGGTGGGGTTGGCGCCGTCCAGCCACAGCTCGTCGATGCTGCCGTAGCGGGTGAACAGCTCGTAGAGCGTGTTCTCGAAGTAGGTGTTGTAGTCGTCGGAGTTGAAGGTGAACGTCACCCCGTTGACGATCTCGGAGGAGTCGGACGGGATCGTCACCTGCCTGGAGGGGCTGCCGTTGGCGAACTTCCCGCCTGGCTGGTTCTCGTGCAGGTCGGCGGGTGACACGTACAGGCCGGCCTTCAGCCCGTACTTGTGCATGGAGTCGGTGAAGTTCTTCACCACATCACCCTGGCGGTTCTGCCAGGAGGAGGACGCGACGCCGAAGTTGCTGTACTTCGACGGGAACAGCAGGAAACCGTCGTGGTGCTTGGCGGTGAGGATCGCCCCCTTGAACCCCGCGGCCTTGATCGAGGCCGCCCACTGGTCGGTGTTCAGACCGGTGGGCTGGAAGGCGTTCGGGTCCTCCGTACCGGTGCCCCACTCCCTGCCGGTGAAGGTGTTGATGCCGAAGTGGATGAAGTTGTACTGCTCCAGCCGCTGCCAGGCGAGCTGGCGCGGCGCCGGCACGATATCCGCGGCTTTCGCGATGATCGTCGCGGGAGAGTCCGACGGTGACACGGGCGTGACCTGGACCGTGGCGGCGACAGCGGTGCCGGTCGTGGCCAGGGCGGGCATGACCAGAGCCGGCACGGACAGCGCTGTCAGCGCTCTCCTGGCGAGGGTGCGCGTCCTCGGCGCGGATCCGAACCTGTTGGGGGGGTGCATGGGCACTCCTTTCCGAAAAGGTGGTGCGGCGTCAGCTTCGGGTCCACTTCTGGTTGTTCGCGCCGGTGCAGGTCCAGATCTGGACTTTGGTGCCGTTGGTGGTGCCGAACGCGGAGACGTCCAGGCATTTGTTGGCGCCGACGGCGGTGATGGAGCCGTTGGAGTTGAGGCGCCATTTCTGGTTGTTCTGGCCGTTGCAGTCCCAGATGATCACGGGTGTGCCGTCGGTGGTGCCGTTGCCGTTGACGTCGAGGCACTTGTTGCCGTAGACGCGTAGCTCGCTCGCGCTGGTGGTCGCCCATTGCTGGTTGACGCCGCCGGTGCAGTCCCAGATCTGCGTCTGGGTGCCGTTGGTCTGGGAGACGCCGGCGACGTCCAGGCACTTGCCGGAGTTGGTGTCGTGCAGGGCGCCGCTCGTCGTGGTGGGAGAGGTCTTCATCGGGCCGTTGAAGGTGAGTTTGACCACGTAGGCCAGCGCGGAGTAGGGCTGGCTGGGCATGGTGATGTGCAGGCCGCTGGTGTCCTGGGTGCGGGTGGGCAGGTTGACGTAGGTGCCGGCGGTGTTGCCGATCAGCTCGACCTTGTTCAGGTTGGACAGGTCCATCTTGCCGCCGGCCAGGGAGGCGAGGTTGAGGGTGGTGCCGGGCCAGCCGAGTACGGTGGCGTACAGGGTGGTGTTGTCTTTGCTGCGGGTGTAGCGGATGTCCTGCGCGGTGCCGGCCCGGGGCTCGACGAAGCTGCCGCCGCCCATTTTGGTGGGGCCTTCGCCGTAGGTGGTCCAGGCGCGGGTGGCGTAGACCGACTCGCCGTTGCGCCGCAGGTAGGTGCCGATGGCGTTCAGCAGGTCTTTCTGCGTCTGGGGGATCGAGCCGTCGGCCCGGGGTGAGATGTTGAGCAGCATGTTGCCGTTCTTGCTGACCCGGTCGATCAGCGCGTGGACCAGCGCGGCCGCGCTGTAGTAGGTGAGTGTCGGGGTGTAGGACCACGAGGGGTTGCTGACGGAGTCGTCGGTCAGCCAGTAGGGGGAGCGGATGTCGGCCGGGCCGCCGCGCTCGTAGTCGTAGACCTCGCCGTTGGTGTTGAAGCCGTCCTTGTAGGCGGCGACGACTTCCTTGCCCCAGGCGTTGGCCTGGTTGTAGTAGTACGACAGGAAGTTGAGCCGCTTGGCCTC
>NZ_JBEZDW010000064.1:0-24753 GCF_040802045.1 Microbispora sp. NPDC049125
TGGAGGCGAGCAACTTCGGCACCGCCAACGGCACCAAGGTGCAGCTGTGGTCCTGCACCGGCACCACCAGCCAGAAGTGGAACCGGAGCTGACCGGTAACCCGCAACGGGCAAGGCTCGGCCGCTGAGCCACGGCGCCGACTGGACGCGCACCATGCGTCCAGCCGGCGCCATTCCGGAGGGTGACCGCCGGCAGGTGGAGGTGGTCTTCCGCCTCACGGTCGCGGCGTTCGTCCGCGACGCACCGCCACCGGCCGCGGACGCCGTGGTCAGCCGGAGATCTCCTCGAGTGTGCGCAGGCGGGTCTCCGGACCCCACCTGGCCATGGTCAGGAGGCCGAGGACGGCCGTGGTCATCCCCGAGTACGGCGATGTCACGGCCGAGCCCGGCGAGTTCTGTCGCACAGCGGCGCAGGCCGTGGGACGCGAACTCTCGCGGCTCGTGGCCATAAACCGGCCACGCGACTGGAGCAGCGGCGGCGCCGCTACCGCACGCTGGCCTGGCGTGTGCCGGCCGTCGGGTCATGCGCTGTCGCACCGGCTCTGCGCCGGAACGTGAGCCCGTATTGCCAACAAGCCGAAAATCGAACGGTGAACAATGCGCTATCGCCTTCTTTGCGCCCGTCGGCACCGTAATCGGTATTCCTCGGACAACAGGTATCAGTGCACGCGTATTTTCTGCCGCCACTGCCGTAACAAGGATCTCGTACCTATGCTGTGATCACAGGCTGCGACCCAATTCGGACAGGAGGCCCACAATGTGTGACGCGCATCAGAACGAGGCGACCGCTCCCCGCCGCTGGATCATCTGGCTTTAAGGCGCCCAGATAAAGGCGCCCAGATAAAGGCGCCGGGCCTCCTGCCGGCCGCACCGCGCTGGGCAGGTGGGAGGCCCTGTTCGACCAGGCGGAAAAGCGCCGATTCCACTGTCAGGCCCGCAGTTTACGCCGGCACCGCGGAATTCGTCATGACCAGCGGACCGTGGCCCGGCGGCGGGCATATCCCAGATGTTCTGACTCCCGAAGACGACCCTCCGGCGGCGAGGTGGGCACTGAAGACCTTGCTCGTCTGCGTGCTCTTTCGGGGGCCTTCAGGAGATCTCCCGGCCACAACACTTGAAGTTCCTTCAGGGAACTCCAGTTGCTAGACTGCGTCCATGCAACGCACGAACTTCGGGGAGATGGCCTGCTCCATCGCGCGCACTCTCGACGTGATCGGAGAGCCGTGGTCGCCGTTGATCCTGCGCAACGTGTGGGTAGGAATGAGACGGTTCGACCAGCTCCAGGCCGACCTCGGAATCTCGCGCAAGGTGCTGACCGAGCGCCTCAACCACCTCGTCGACCAGGGCGTGCTGGAACGCCGCCCCTATGACAGGCGGCCACGTCACGAGTACCATCTGACGGCCAAGGGCGCCGAGCTGGTCGACCTGCTCATGGTCATGGCCGGCTGGGGGGACCGGTGGCTCGCCGGCGAGGCCGGGCCGCCGGTGCTTTACCGGCACCACGCGTGCGGCGAGATCAGCGGCGTCGACCTGCGCTGCGCCCATTGCGGCGAGCCGATGCACGCCGGTGACGTCGACCCGCTGCCGGGCCCCGGCGCAGCCGCGTGATCGGACCTGGGGCGCTCATTCCGTGTGGCCGGCCCGGGTCTCAAGCGTGGTGACGCACAGCCGTTCATGCCGATCACCGGCGGCGGACGATGACGCGGTCAGGCGGGCTGCCACAGCTCGATCCGATTGCCTTCGGGATCGGTGACCCAGCCGAAGCGGCCGACGCCCTCCATGTCCTGCGTCTCCTCGGCCACGTCCGCTCCCTTGGCGCGCAGCTGCTTGAGCATCGCGTCCAGGTCGCGGACCCGGAAGTTGAGCATGGCCTGCTGAGCGCGGGACCCGAAGTAGTCGGTCCCGGACTCGAACGCCGCGAACACCGTCTGCCCGGCTTCCTGATGCCACAGGCCGTTCTCGTCGGCGTCCAGGCCCAGGCAGTCGCGGTACCACGCGCCCAGGGACGCCGGGTCGGTGGCCCGCATGAAGTATCCGCCGATCCCGATCACACGTTCCATGCGCCCATCTTGCCAGGACGGTGATCGGGCGGACCAGTATCACGCTTCACACCATCACCCCTTTCACACTGCGTCTCAACCGAGAGCGGAGCGGCGTTGTCGGTGGCGTGCGGCATACTCACCGGGTCATGGCACATTCACGGGGTGGCGGCAGAGCGCTCGACCTGGACGCGCTCGCGGTGGGCGACAGGTTCAGGTTGTTCAACTTCACCCAGAGAGACGACTATGTCGTCTACCTCTGGGTGCTCAGGGCGATGGACCGCCTGCGAGCGGTGCATCGCGTCCGGGTGGACTGCGAGGACGTCGCGGCGGCGATGGCGGAGCTGGCGTCGGTCCACGACGAGGTGCCCACGGTGGACACGTCCCTGCGGGGACGGCTCGACGCCCTGGCCGGGGACGGGATCATCCACCGGCTGGAGGACGCCTCCCGGGCGGGAACGCTGGCGCGCTACCGCAACAGGCAGTCGGTCTACCAGTTCAGCGAGCTCGGCTACCGGGCGTTCACCGCGGTGGAGGACGTGCTCGCCGCACGTGTGCGGGACGCGAACCTGTCCCGGCTGGTGTTCTCCGACATCCTGGACGACCTGAAGTCGCTGGCCGCGGCGAACCGCGGCGGTGACGAGGAGCAGGTCTACCGGCGGCTGTCCCGGCTCGACGGCGTCATGGAGGACATGGTGCGCCGGTCCGCCCGGTTCCACGTCACCCTCGGCGAGATCGTCACCTCGACCGAGGCGTCGCCAGAGCTGTTCCTCCGCTACAAGAACGCCCTGCTCACCCACATGACCGACTTCATGGCGGAGCTCGACCGCTACCTGCCCCGCCTGCGCGGGGCCGTGCTGGAGGTCGAGGCGACCGGCATCGGCACGATGCTGGCGCGGGCGGCGGACGTCGACGACCGGCCGTTCCTCAGCGGGGGCGAGCGGATGGAGGACTGGAAGCGCCGGTGGGAGGTGCTCCGGGCCTGGTTCACCGCGGAGCCCGGCGCGGAGTCCGGGGCCGCCGAGCTGCGGCGGGCGACGCGGACCGCGGTGTCGGGAGTGATCGCTCTGCTGCGGCAGCTGACGGAGGTGCAGCGCGGGGGAGTGAACCGGGCCTCCGAGCTGCGTCACCTCGCCGAATGGATCTGCGACACGCCCGACGAGGACGCGGCCCACGCGCTGATGTCGGCCGCGTTCAACATGGGGTCGGCACGGCACCTCGGCGGCGCCCACGACGACGCCGAGCAGATCTCCCCGAGGGCCACGTGGTGGGACGCGCCCGGGGTCGAGGTCGCGCTCACCCCCTTCCGGACGGGCCGCGCGGCCGGCCCCGGCATTCCGCAGCCGGTCCGCGCCGATCCGAGGATGCGGGCCGGCCTGCGCGGCCTGCAGGTCGCGGCCAGGGAGGCCGAACGGCAGGCCGCGCGGAGCCTCGCGGCGAGCGGAGCCCACGGCCGGGTCCTCGACGAGGCCGAGACCCGCGTGCTGATGGCACTGCTGACCAGGGCGCTGGAGGCCAGGTCCGTCGTGTCGGGCCGCCTGAAGGCGGCGACCGGCAGCGACGACACCGTGATTGTCCGGCTCCTGCCGGACCCCCGGGGCGGCAGCGTCAGGACCGCGCACGGCCTGCTGCACCTGCCGGGCTTCACCCTGGAGATCTCCGCGCGTTCCGGGAGGGCGCGTGGCTGAGCCCCGCAGCGCCGCGGACGTCCCGCTCAGCGACCTCGGCGCGTACCAGGAGGCGGTGCGGCTCGTGCTCACCAGCGACCTGATCACGGCGGCGCACCCACGCCCCGGGGTGCTGGAGCGCGTGCTGCCCTGGGCCGACCAGCTCACCCGCGACCTGCGCGACCTGTTCGGCTACAGCCTCGTCGCGACGACCCGTCAGGTGCGGCTGATCCGCCGGTTCGACGCCCTGAACCCGTCACGCGGGAAGATCTTCGCCAGCAGGGCGGGCAAGGCCTTCGACCGCAGGCGGCTGGCGTACCTCTGCCTGGTGCTGGGATCGTTCCAGAGATCGCGGGTGGAGATCAGCCTGGCCGATCTGGTGCGCCTGTTCGCGCCGGTCGCCAACTCCATCCAGGGGCTCGGCTTCGATCCGGTCGTCCCCGGGCACAAGGCGGCGGTCGTCGACGTGATCGGCTGGCTGGTGGAGCGCGGGGCGCTGAGCCTGTCCGACGGCTCGGCCGAGGCGTGGGCGCGCGGCGACGACGGCGACGCCCTGTACGACATCGACCACGACATCTGCGCGACCCTCTTCCGGCCGCCGCGGCCGATCCGGCATCTGACCGGCGCCGCCGGACTGCTCGACGGGCTGGGCGGCCCGGCCGAGATGAGGGTGCGCAGGCTCCTGCTGGAGCAGCCGGTGGTGTACTACGCCGATCTCGACGCGGAGGCGGCGGCGGTCCTGCGGCGTGACGACGTCACGGAGAACCTGGCCCGGCTCACCGGCCTGGTCGTGGAGCGCCGCGCCGAGGGGGTGCTGCTCGCCGATCCGGGCGGCGGGTTCACCGACAGGGCCTTCCCCGGCAGGGGCGGGGCGGTCAACCGGGCGGCGGGGCTGCTGCTCACCCGGATCGCCGACGTCCTCGAAGAGGAGGGCGCCGCCCTGGGCCGGCTCGAGCCGCCGGTCGAGGCGGACGTGCAGCGGGATCTGCTGGGGCGGATCGACTCCGCGCTGCCGCAGGCCGGCGTCGTGCGCGAGCTCGCCTGGTCGTCCCCCCACGACATGCCGACGCCGCCGCGCCGCCCCGAGCCGCTCGTTCTCGTGGAGCGGCACCGGCTGCGGGCGCTGATCGAGGAGCTGTACGAGCGGTTCGGCGCGGCCTCCTTCACCGGCGTGTGGCAGCAGGACCCGCACGGGCTGCTCGACGCCGCGCTCGCCCTGCTCGCGGACCTGCGCCTGGTGCGGCTGGTGCCCGGCGGCGTGCTCCTGCTACCCGCGGCCGTCCGCTACCGCAACATCACCCTGGCGATCCCCGCGCCGCCCAAAGGCCAGCTCGACCTGTTCGAAGGAGGAGACTCGGCGTGACCCGGTTCAAGCCGTCCCGTGCCGGTCTGATCAACATCTGGGACTACACGGACGAGGAGTTCGTCTTCGCGGACGGCCGGCTGGTGCTGCGCGGCCACAACGGCTCGGGCAAGACCAAGGCGCTGGAGGTGCTGTTCCCCTTCATCCTCGACGGCGTGGTCGACGCCCGCCGGCTCGACCCGTTCAGCGGCGAGAACCGCACGATGAAGTCCAACCTCCTCTACCGGGGGCAGGAGTCGTCGTACGGGTTCGTGTGGATGGAGTTCACGGACGGCGCGCGCACCGTCACGCTGATCATCGCCATGCACGCCCACCGGGACCGGCCGGAGGTGAAGAGGGCCTACTTCGTCACGGCCAAGCGGGTCGGCGTCGACTTCGGGCTGTTGTCGGAGGAGGCCCGGCCGCTGACCGAGCAGCAACTGAAACGGGTGCTCGAACCGGGGGCGGCCCGCAACAACCCCACCGACTACCGGGACGCGGTCGACGCGGCCCTCTTCGGCCTCGGGCGGGAGCGGTACACGCAGCTGCTCGACCTGCTGCTCGCGCTGCGCCGGCCGCTGCTGGCCAAGGACCTCGACCCGGAGAAGGTCTCCGACACCCTCACCGCCGGCCTGAGCCCCCTGTCGGACGACCTGATCGAGCAGGCGGCGCGGGACTTCGACAACCTCGCGGCCGTGCAGCGCCTGGCCGAGGACCTCGCGGCGGCCGACGGCGCCGCCCGCGCCTTCCTGGCCCGCTACACGGACTACCTCCAGGCCGGCGTGCGCGCCCACCTCGACAGGATCGAGCTTCGCATCGAGCAGGTCGCACGGCCGGCCGCCCTGGTCGGCGAGGCGCGGGCCGAGACTCGCCGTGCCCGTGCCGCACAGCGGGAGGCCGAGCAGGCGTGCAGGGACGCGGCCGACGAGCAGACGAGACTCGAGGGCAGGCTGGACGCCCTCAAACGGCACGAGGCCTACAGCGCGCAGGGGGAGCTGGAGGGCCTGCGCGCACGGGTCGCCCAAGGGGCCAGGGAGATCGCCGGCACGCGGGACGCGAACGGCAGGACCGCGCTGCACCTCGCCGACCTGCGGCGCGAGGCCGATGACGTCGACCGCGAGCTCACGGAGGCACGGGAGACGGCCGGGAGGCTGGCCGCCGCCGTGGCGGAGGCGGCCGAGCGCGCCGGGATCCCGCGCACGCGGGCGGCAGACCTTCAGCAAGATGGCCCTCAGCAGGACGGCCCTCAGCGGGACGGCCATGAGCAGCAGGACGGGCGCCAGGAGGACGGCCGACAGGAGGTGAGGGCGCAGGCCGCCGCCCGCCGCCAGGACGTGGAGGACGTACGGCTCGGCCTGAGGAAGGTCGAGGAGGCGGAGCGGGACCGCGAGCGCGCCGGCAAGACCGCGCAGAAGGCGGAGCAGAGGGCGGAGGCGGGCGAGGAGGCCTGCCGCCTCGCCGAGCGAGCGCTCGGCGAGGCGGTCACCCGGGCGGAGGAGGAGCTGCGCGCCTGGGCCGGCCGGTGGGCCGGCGATCATCCGGATTCCCTGGTGAGCGACGACGACACCGGGGCCCTGTTCGAGAGCCTCGCCCTGGTGCGGGAGGCCGGAGCGCCCGGCCTCGGCGAGGTGTTCGGCGACCTGACCGAGGCGCGGCGCACCGCGCTGGCCACCGGGGCGGCCGGACACGACGCGACGCTGGCGCGGCTGACCGCCGAGATCGGGCGGCTGACGGAGCGGCGGGACGAGGTCGCGTCCGAACGCGACGACGCGCCGCCGCTCTCCGCCGCCCGGCACGCCGGACGGGAGGCTCGGCCAGGAGCGCCGCTGTGGCGGCTGGTGCGCTTCTCCGAGGAGGTCTCCTCCGAAGACGCGGCCGCCGTGGAAGGGGCACTGGAGGCGGCGGGGCTGCTCACGGCCTGGGTCCACCCCGATCCTCACCTCACCGCCGAGGCGGTGAAGCGGGCGGAGGCCGACGCGTACCTGCTGGCGGCGCCGCCCTCGCTGCGGCCGGGCGGGCGGACGCTGGCGAGCGTGCTGGTGCCGGAAGAGCAGGACCTCGTCGCGGCGTCGGTCATCTCCGACGTGCTCGGCTCCATCGCGGTGACCGAGGAGCTGGACGCCGCCGCCGGCACACCGGTGATCAGCACGCGGGGCCAGTTCGCGTACGGCGTCCACCTGGGCGCCCAGACCAAGACGGCGGCCGAGTACATCGGCGCCACCAACCGGGCGGCCCGGCGGCGGGCCAGGATCGCCGAGTACGACAGGGAGATCCGGGACAGATCCGAGGAGTGCGAGCGGGCGCGTGAGGCCCGCGACGCGCTGCGGCGGCGGCTGGACGACCTCGGCCGGGCCCGGGCGGAGCTGCGGCGGGTGGGGACGGACATCCACCGGGCGGTGGCGGCGCTGGCCGAGAAGTCGACGCTGCTCGCGGCCGCGCGCACCGAGCAGGCGGAGGCGGCGACCGCGCTGGACGCCGCCACCGCCGAGATGGACGCGGAGCGGCGCCGGCTCCGGCAGACGGCCGCTGACAGGGCCATGCCGGCCACGCCCGCCGAGATCGAGGCGGTCGCCCAGGCCGTCGGCGACTTCACGGCGGCGGCCGAGCGACATGCCCAGCACGACGCGGGCATCGCGAGGCTGAGCAGGGACCTCGACGCGCGGCGCCGCACGATCGAACGGCTCGACGGCGAGCTCAGGAGCGCCACCGACGGCCTGGCGGAGAAGGAGGAGATCCACCTGGGCCTCGCCGAGCGCCTGGCCGCCCTGGAGGAGGCGCTCGGCGCGCCGCTCAAGGAGATCCTCGACCAGATCAACGAGGCGGAGCGGGCACTCGCCGCGGCGGCGGCCACCTGGCGAGCCGCGGATCAGCGAGCCCGCGACGAGCACGACGCCCTGGTGAAGGCCGAGACCGCCGGCGAACACGGGCAGGCCGCGCTGGTGTCCGCCCTGCGCGAGCTGCTCGACCAGCTCGCCTCCTTCGCGCCGTTCACCCAGGCGGAGCTGCGGCCGGTGCTCGGCCTGCCCTCCGGGCCCGTCTGGCCCGACCGGGCCCGGTGGACGGGGCCCGAGCAGGCCGCCGCGCGGCTGATCGCACTGCTGGAGGACGAGCCGGACACCGGCGCGCAGGTCGCGGTCCGGTCCGTCCTTCCGGACGGGGCGGCGGAGCTGCTCACCCTCTGCGAGTCGGTCACCTCCGCACGGCAGGCGGGGGAGGCGGCTCGCAAGAGGGCGCGCGACCGCGTGTCGGAGGCCCTCAAGGAGTTCGGCGAGGCGCTGAACGCATGCGAGGAGGACTACCGGCTCGACTGGGAGCAGGGAGAGTCCCTGGTCCTGGTGCGGGTGCACGACGCCGACGGCCGTCACCCGGTCGCCGCCTTCGCCCGCCGCGTCGCCGAGCGCGCCGAGGAGCAGGGAGTCCTGCTGGAGGAGCGGGAGCGCAGGGTCCTGGAGGACGAGCTGCTGGCCGCCCTGGCCCAGCAGATCTTCGACCGGTTCTTCCTCGCGAAGGACCTGGTCAGGGGCATGGACGCCGACACCCGGTCCAAGCCGATGTCGACGGGCACCACCGTGGGCATCCGCTGGGTCGTCTCCGACAAGCTCACTGACGCTCAGCGCGGGGTCTCCGAGCTGCTCGGGCAGGACGGCCTCGGGCCGGTCCAGCTGGCCGAGCTGCGCGGGCTCCTCCGGCAGATGATCCACGAGTACCGGGCCGGGCATCCGCGGGCGACGTACAAGGAGGCGCTGTCGGCGGTGCTCGACTACCGCGCCTGGCGCTCGTTCGAGCTGCGGCTCAAGGTGCCGGGGGAGGAGGAGGTGAAGCTGAGCAGGAAGCGCCACTCCCAGATGTCGGGCGGGGAGAAGTCCGCCGCGATCCACCTGCCGCTGTTCGCCGCGGCCAACGCCCTCTACGGCTCCGCCGCCGCCACCTGCCCCCGCGTGATCGCGCTCGACGAGGCGTTCGCCGGCATCGACGACGTCTACAAACCCGACCTGCTCGGGCTCACGGTGCGCTACGACCTGGACGTGTTCATGACCGGCCACGACCTGTGGGTCAGGTACGACACGGTCCCGGCGGCGGCCCACTACGACATGCACAGCGACAAGGCGTCGCACACGGTCTCGGCCCTGCTCGTGCTGTGGGACGGATGTGAGCTCGTCGACTCCGCGGCCGGGTTCTCCGGCAACGACGAGCTCGCCGGAGAGATCCTCGGCTTCACACCGAGCCGGCGCGGCCCCGCCGGGACGGGCGTGCTGGTGCCCGCCGCCGACGAGCCCGGCGACGAGGGGGACGACGGGGACGACGGATGACGGACGTCCGCTTGAGATGCGCTACGGGGGACCGGCGGCGCCTGCGAGCCGCCCGACGCCGGCCGGGCGGCCCGGAGTCACCTGCCGAAACCGGCCGTCAGGCCGCTGAGCAGCTGGCGGCGGCCCACCGCGTAAAGGATCAGGATGGGCAGGGAGGTGAGCACGACGGAGGCGAGCACGGCGGGCACGTTCACGCTGTACTGCCCCTGGAAGGTCCACAACGCCAGAGGCAGCGTTCGCTTGTCCGTGCTCTGGGTGAGGATCAGCGGCAGGAGGAAGCCGTTCCAGATGGTCAGCGCGTTGTAGATCGTCACCGTCACCACGGCCGGGCGGCTGAGCGGGAAGGCCAGCCGCCACATCGTCTGGGCCTCGCTCGCCCCCTCGATCCGCATCGACTCGAACAGCTCCTTGGGCACGTCGCGGATGAAGTTGGTCAGGACCAGCACCGACAGCGGGATCGCGAAGGCGGCAGACGGCAGGATCAGCCCCAGCAGCGAGTCGTACAGCTGCAGCCGGATGATGATCAGGTAGACCGGGATGATGGTCGCCTGCAGCGGGATGGCCAGGCCCATGAGCAGGAGGGAGTTCACCCCGCGCAGGAAGCGCAGGGCGCCGCCCCGGACGATCGCGTAGGCCGCCATGAACGAGAACACGACCGCCGGTATGACCGCGCCGACGGTGACGATGAGACTGTTCAGGAAGTACAGCGGGAAGTCGGACTCGATGACCATCTTGTAGTTGGCCAGGGTCGGGTCCGTCGGCGGCACCAGCGGGTTGGACGCGTAGTAGCTGCTCTGCAGCTTGAAGCTGGTGATCACGATCCAGTAGATCGGCACGATCACCACCAGCAGCCACAGCCAGCTCACCGCCGAGCCCAGCCAGTTCGGCCGCTCCGTGGCCTTGGCGGGCCGGCGCGGCTGGGACGCGGCGGCCCGGTCGACCCCCGTCGTCGTGTGGGTCACGCTCATGTCAGGCCCCTTCCAGCTGGCTGGCGCTGTTGTCGCGGCCGCCGAGCCGGCGTAGCAGCAGCGCCATGACGAGGCCCACCAGGACGAGGATGACGGCGATCGCGCTGGCCGGTCCCATCAGGTTGGCCTGGAACCCGCGCTTGTACATGTCGAGGGCGAGCACCCGGGTGGCGTCGCCGGGACCGCCCGCGGTCAGCACGAAGATCAGGTCGAAGAACGTCAGGGAGCCGACGACCATGAGCGTGGATGAGGTGATGATCGTGTACTTGAGCTGCGGCAGCGTGATGCTGAAGAACTTGCGCACCCGGCCCGCGCCGTCCATCTCCGCCGCCTCGTACATCGCGCGGGGAATCTGCCGCACCCCGCCCTGGTAGATCAGCGAGTGGAACGGGATGAACTGCCACGACACCACGAAGATCACGGTGCTGAAGGCGAGGACGGGCTCACCGAGCCAGTCCTGCGTGAGCAGCCCGATGTGCAGCCCGGCTCCGAGCCCGAAGTTGGGGTCGAGCAGGGCCTTGTACGCGATGGCGATGGCCGCCTGGCTGAGCAGCAGCGGGATGAAGAACACCACCGCGAGCACCGCGCGGTAGCGCTGGCGCCCGGCCAGGAACACCCCGATGAGGATGCTGGCGGGCGTCTGGAACGCCCAGGACACCGCCATCACCAGGAACGTCACCCACAGCGCATGGGGCAGACCGGGGTCGGTGAGCACGGCCCGCCAGCTCGTGAACCCGGAGACGGTGATGACGCCGAGCCCGTCCCACGACGTGAAGCTGAGAACCAGGACCCCGATGAGGGGGATCACCGCGAAGGCCACGAAGAGCACCAGGGCCGGTACGGCCAGCCACGGGAGGACGCCGCTGCGGGCTCCTCCCGAGGCCGGCGCCGGCGCCCCCCGGCGGGTGGTGGGCGCGAACGCGCTCACTTGCCGATGACCGCGTTCAGGTTCGACACCCACTGCTGGGGTGAGATCGACAGCTGGAACAGCTTGGCGATGTTGTCCAGCAGCACCTCGGCGGCGGTGGGGCTGAGCGCCTGGTCCCAGGACTGGGCGAACACCTTGGCGTTGCTCGCGATGCCGTACACGAAGTTGAGGAAGTCGGCGTCCTTGGAGCCGGCGAACGCCTTGTCGGCGCCCTTGACGATCGGCACGCCGCCCGTGTCGGCCCACTCCTTCACTTCCTGGTCGGTGAGCACACCGGTGGCGAAGAACTTCTTGGCGATCTCCTTCTGCTCGGGTGTCGCCTTGGAGGAGATCGACAGGTACTGGCCGGGGTTGCCCACGGTGTCGCTCGGGTCGCCCTTGCCGCCGTCGACCGGCGGGAAGTTGAGGTAGCCGAGGTGGCCGCCGGGGACGAAGTCGCCGCCGTCGGTCAGCATGCCGCCGTACGTCCAGGCGCCGTGCAGCATCATCGCGGCCTTGCCGGTGTACAGCAGCGCCTGGTCGGCGTTGGAGTCGGCCGTGATCGAGGAGAAGCCCTTGATGAACCCGTTCGCCTTGACGAGCTCCTGCACCTTGGTCAGGGTCTCGAGGACCGCGGGGTGGGACCAGGCGTCCTTCTCGCCTTCGAACACGGCCTGGAACACGTCGGGGCCGCCGATGCGGTCGAGGAGGAACTCCAGCCACATCATGTTCGTCCAGCGCGACTGGCCGCCGAGGGAGAACGGCGCGACGCCGGCCTTGTTGAACTTGGGGACCAGGTCCATGATGTCGCCCCACGACTGGGGCGGCTCCGCGCCGACCTTCTCGAACACCGTCTTGTTGTAGTAGAGCACGATGGGCTGCACCGTCTCGCACGGCATCGCGTAGATCTTGCCCTCGATCGTGGCCGCGCCGAACGAGGAGGGGAACAGCCGGTCCTTCACGGCGGGGTTCTGGTCGAACCACGGGGTGAGATCCTCGACCTGGCCGGCCTTGACGTACGTGCTCAGGGTCCCGCCGCCCCAGCCCCAGATGATGGTGGGCGCCTGGCCCGCCCCGATCGCCGTCTTGATCTTCGTCTTGTACGCGTCGTTCTGGAAGGTCGTGCCCGTGATCTGGCTGTTGGGATTGGCCTTGTTGAATCGCTCCACGGCCCTGGTGCGCACACCCTCCTGGGGCTGGACCGCGAGGTACCAGTAGCTGGCTTTGCCGCTTCCGCCGCCGCTGCCCCCGCCACTGGCTCCACCGGCCCGGGTCGGGCCGGAGGTTCCACAGGCCGCGAGCGCGGCACCAAGGGGGAGGCCCATCGAGAGGCTGAGGAATGCGCGGCGGGAGGTTGACCTGGAATCCACGCTGATCTCCGTACGTTCGAGATGCCGAGGCTGGCCGCGGCTCGGTGCGACGTCAGGGTGGGGTGGCCGGCGCGGGGGTGGAAGAGCACATGCGGTGCCGCTCGTCCACCCCTGTTCGGGTCAGCTCGCCGAAACTTTCGAAACTGGGCCGCGTGGATCGCCAATTTAGATTTGCACTACTGGCATGTCAAGGGTTTGATCAGGCCCTGGTCACCACCCCGTCGCGGCTGTGTAAAGTACATCGCGCTGAAGTCAACCTGGTGGTATCGAGCGGGCGAGCTGTCCCGCGGAGCCGCCGGGAGGCGCCGAAAGGTTGCGAAATTGCGCCGAACGTATCCCCGAGGAGAGCAGATGACCGGGCCCGATCTGACCTCCTCGACCGGCCGGAGCTTCCGGCCATGGCAGGACATATCACTCTCCGTGGCCGACCGGGTCGACGCCCTCCTCCAGGAGATGACCCTGGAGGAGAAGGTCGGCCAGCTGGGCAGCCGGTGGATCGGCAACGACATGCAGGCGGACCAGGACCAGGACCCGGAGCCCGGCGACCAGTCCGAGAACGCGCTGAACGTGGCCCCGATGCAGGACGCCTTCGCGGCCTCGGGCTCGGTGCCCTTCGAGGAGGCGATCCGCCACGGCCTCGGCCACCTGACGCGGGTGTTCGGCAGCGCTCCGCTGACCGTGGCGGAGGGCGCGGCGGAGGTGGTCCGACTGCAGCACGAGGTGGTGAAGCACTCCCGGCTCGGCATCCCGGCGCTGGTCCACGAAGAGTGCCTGACCGGTTTCACCACGTACGGCGCGACCGTCTACCCGGCGGCCATCGCCTGGGGCGCGACGTTCGACCCGGACATCGTGGAGCGCATGGCCGCCGCGATCGGACGGGACATGCGGGACGTGGGCGTCCACCAGGGCCTGTCGCCGGTGCTGGACGTGGTCCGCGACTACCGGTGGGGCCGGGTCGAGGAGACCATGGGCGAGGATCCGTACCTCGTGGCGATGCTCGGCGCCGCCTACGTGCGCGGCCTGCAGAGCGCCGGGGTCATCGCCACGCTGAAGCACTTCGCGGGATACTCCGCCTCCCGGGCGGCCCGCAACCACGGCCCGGTGCCGATGGGCCGGCGGGAGCTGATGGACATGATCCTGCCGGCGTTCGAGACCGCTGTCGCCGAGGGCGGCGCACGCTCGGTGATGAACTCCTACTCCGACGTGGACGGCGTCCCCGCGGCGGCCGACTCGTGGCTGCTGACCGACCTGCTGCGCGGCGAGTGGGGCTTCACCGGGACGGTCGTGTCGGACTACTGGGCGGTCCCGTTCCTCGCGACGATGCACCAGGTCGCCGGGGACACCGAGGAGGCCGGGGTGCAGGCGCTGACCGCGGGGATCGACGTCGAGCTGCCCGACACGCTGGGCTTCGGGCAGCACCTGGCCGAGCGGGTCCGGCGGGGCGAGCTGCCGGAGTCGCTGGTCGACCGCGCCGCGCGCCGGCTGCTCACCCAGAAGGTGGAGCTGGGGCTGCTCGACCCGGACTGGACGCCGGAGAAGTCGGTGGCCGGGGCGCCGGACGTCGACCTCGACTCGCCGGGCAACCGGGCGCTGGCCCGGGAACTGGCCGAGCGGTCGATCGTGCTGCTCGACGCGGGCACCGCGCTTCCGCTGCTGGGGGAGGGGCGTACGGAGCCGCGCCGGGTGGCCGTGGTCGGCCCGTGCGCCGACGAGCCGCGTACGTTCATGGGCTGCTACGCCTTCCCCAACCACGTGCTGCCCCGCCATCCGGGGCTCGGGCTCGGCGTGGCGGCGCCCAGCCTGCTCGACGCCCTGCGGGCCGAGCTGCCGGACGCCGAGCTGGTCCACGAGCGGGGCTGCGACGTGTCGGGCGACGACCGCTCCGGCTTCGCCGCCGCGCTCCGCGCCACCCGCGAGTCCGACCTGTGCGTGGCCGTCGTCGGCGACCTGGCCGGGCTGTTCGGGCAGGGAACCTCGGGCGAGGGCTGCGACGCCGAGGACCTGCGGCTGCCCGGCGTCCAGGCGGACCTGCTGGCCGAGTTGACCGCCACCGGCACGCCCGTCGTGGTGGTCGTCGTGTCGGGCCGCCCGTACGCGCTGGGGGAGGTGCACGGCCGCGCCGCCGCGCTCGTCCAGGCGTTCATGCCGGGGGAGGAGGGCGGGGCGGCCGTCGCGGGCGTCCTTTCCGGCCGGGTGCAGCCCGGCGGGAAGCTGCCGGTGCAGATTCCGCGCGGCCCGGGCGGGCAGCCGGGCACCTACCTGCAGCCGCCGCTGGGCTCCAACAGTCACGGCATCAGCAACCTCGACCCGACGCCGCTGTTCCCGTTCGGTCACGGCGCCTCCTACACCACCTTCGAGGTCGACGACCTGGTGATCAGTGACGCCGAGGTGCCCACCGACGGCGAGTTCACGGTGTCGGTACGAGTACGCAACACCGGCGGCCGGGCGGGCGAGGAGGTCGTCCAGCTCTACCTGCACGACGTGCTCGCCCAGGTCACCCGGCCGATGCGGCAGCTCACCGGGTTCGCCAGAGTCCGGCTGGAGCCGGGCGCGAGCGCGCGGGCCACGTTCGCGGTGCACGCCGACCGGACCGCCTTCACCGGGCGTGACCTGCGGCGTGTCGTCGAGCCTGGGGACGTCGAGGTGTTCGTCGGCACGTCGGCGTCGGATCTGCCGTGCCGGGGCCGCGTGCGCCTGACCGGCTCGCCGCGCCATGTGGGCCACGGCCGCCGGCTGGCCACGCCCGTGGACGTCACACCGGCGCAGCACGATTGAGAGGGCTGCGGATCGCCGGCAGGTGGCCCAGCGGGTGACCCGGCAGGTGGCCCGGCAGGTGGCCCGGCAGGTGGCAGGGTGCCCGGGCCCGGCCGGGTCTCCCGCCACGAGTAGCGTGGGTCGTGTGAGCGCGCGTATCGGGTGGCAGGAGGATCGCCGCCGCCGGGTCGGCCGCCGGCCGGGGCCCGGGGCGGCCGGAGGCCACCACGGGACGGATGAGGAGCCACAGCCATGGCCGAATCGCACACACCCGCCGACGACATCGTCTACGACCTCGTCAGCATCCAGTACCACGCGCTGAAGGGCGCCGAGGCGTACGCCAAGTACGCCGAGGACGCCGAGGATCACGACGACGTGGCGGAGTTCATCGAACAGGTCCGCAAGGAAGACGCCTACCGCGCTGTGCGGTGTCACGAACTGCTCGGCAGGCTGACCGCGCAGCGCGGCGGCATCGGGTGACGTTCCGCCGCCGATCCTCCTGATCGGCGGCGCGGGAGGGAGCCGTGATGGCGGCCCAGGCGGGGGAGAAGGCGCAGAAGACCGGGGTCTTCCACTGCGCGAAGTGCGGCGAGAAGGTGTCCGTCAAGGAAGGGCACAAGATCCCTAAGTGCCCGAACGGCCACACCGAGTTCGGCAGCCGCACCGACGAGCCGGGAAACAGGTAGACCGCGCCGGCGGAGGCGCTCCGGGGCCCAGCCGAGGGCCCCGGCCGCTCGTCACCTATCCGCGGACGGGCGGCGAGGCCGCGATCCGCAGGACGCGCGGCGGCACGGCCGCCGGTTCCGGCAGCCGCAACGGCGCGCGGCCCGGCATGACGGTCCCGAGCGGCGTGGCGTGCCGGGCTCCGGTGCAGGAGGGCATCTGGCCGGGAAGTCCGTGCACGGTAAGGAAACCGAGCACGGCGAAGGCGAGAGCCTCCTTGGCCGCGGACGGCACGCCGAGATCGTCGCTGGACGGCAGCCGCACGCCCGGCAGCTCCCCGGCGATCATCCGCATCATCGTGGGGTTGCGCAGGCCGCCGCCGGACACGACCAGCTCCGTCACGCCGTGGGCCCGGCAGGCGTCCGCCACGGTCACGGCGGTGAGCCGGGTGAGCGTCGCGAGCACGTCCTCCGGGCCGGGGACGGGCCACGCCGCCAGCGCCTCCAGCAGGTACGGCAGGTGGAAGCGCTCCTTGCCGGTGCTCTTGGGCGCGGGCATGCGGTAGTAGGGATCGGCGAGGAGCGCGGCCAGGAGGCCCCTGTTCTCCTGGCCGGCCGCCGCTCCCCGGCCGTCGGCGTCGAAGTCGCCGACCCCGCCGCTGAAGTGCCGGACCGCCGCGTCGAGCAGCGCGTTGGCCGGCCCGGTGTCGAAGGCGACCGGGTCGCCGCCGGGCGGGACGACCGTGACGTTGGCGATGCCGCCGAGGTTGAGGGCGGCGGGGACGCCCTGCCTGCCCCGCAGCAGCAGCGTGTCCAGCATGCTGACGAGCGGGGCGCCCTGGCCGCCGGCCGCGACGTCGCGGCTGCGCAGGTCGGAGACGACGGGAAGCCCGGTCGCCTCGGCGATCCAGGCGGGCTGCCCGAGTTGCAGGGTGCCGCGGACGGCGCCGTCCTCCACCCAGTGGTAGACGGTCTGGCCGTGTGAGACGACCAGGTCGGCCGCGCCGCCGCACAGCTCGCTGACGGCGCGGACGGCCGCGTCGGCGAAGGCGCGGCCGACGCCGGTGTCCACACGGCACAGGTCGTACGCCGTCGCCGGGGCCGGGGGCAGCACGGCGGCGATGCCCGCCCGCAGCTCCTCCGGGTACGGCAGGCTGAGCGCCCCCAGCGGGCGCATCACCAGCGCGTCGCCGGCGAGCGTCAGCTCCGCCGCCGCGACCTCGATTCCGTCGTACGACGTGCCGGACATGAGGCCGATCACCCGCACGGCGTCTCCCGGGCATGGCCGGCGGTGGCGGCGTCCGCTCCGTCGGGCGCGGGGGCGGGCCTCGGGGGCGGCGGCTGGTGGAACAGGCTGAGGAGCCCGCCCACCACGAGAGTGATGACCACTCCGATCGGTACCAGCCACTGGGCCGCGATGCCCGTTGGCGTGGTGGTCCCCGCGGTGGTGACGTCGATCTTGATGCCGCGTACGACGTAGGTCATCACCGCGACCGTGACGAGGAAGGCGATCACGGAGTCGAGTTCGTTTGCCCTCCTGATCAGGCGGCCCAGCAGGAACGCGCCGAGCAGGGCGCCGTAGGTGTAGCCGGCGATGGTCAGGCCGGTGAGGTAGACGTTGCCGGTGCTGCTGCTGAAGGCGCTCGCGAAGACGGCCATCAGCACGGCCCACACGAGTGTCATCACCCGGGCCAGCTTCAGCAGCGTCTGGTCGGACGGCGTACGGCGGAAGAAGCTGTGGATGATGTCGGAGACCGTGGAGTTCGACATGGAGTTGAGCGCCGACGACAGCGAGCCCATCGCGGCGCCGAGGATGCCGGCCACCAGCAGTCCCGAGATGCCCACGGGCAGGGCGTGCAGGATGAAGCTGGGGTACAGGTTGTCACTGCTCCGCAGGCCCAGGTCCTTGAAGGTGCGGCCCTGGTTGTACGACCACAGCAGCGCGCCGACGAGGGAGAACGCGGCGAACTGGAAGGTGATGAAGACGCCCGAGCCGATCATGGCCTTCTGGCTGTCCCGCAGGCTGGGCGTGGCCAGGATGCGCTGCACGATCAGCTGGTCGGAGCCGTGGCTGGCCATCGCGAAGATGGCTCCTCCGATGATCGCCGTGGGCAGGGCGAAGGTGCTGGTCAGGATGTGGGCGAGGCCGAAGTCGGTGTCGAACAGCTGGAAGCGGCCGGCGTGCAGGGCGTCGGAGAAGCCCCGGCCGCCCACGTGCCCGGCCAGCACGGCGATCGCCAGCACCGCGCCGCCGAGGTAGAGGAGCATCTGGATGGCGTCCGTCCAGATCACGGCCTTGATGCCGCCCAGGTAGGTGTAGACGACCGTGATCAGGGTCAGCACGACGATGATGACCTGGTAGCCGGTGTGCACCCCGAACTCGTCCAGCAGCAGCTTGATCGGGATCGCCGAGGCGAACAGCCGGACGCCTTCTGCGAGCAGGCGCGTGACCACGAAGGTCACCGAGGCGAGGCCCTGAAGCTTCAGGCCGAACCGGTCCCCGAGGTACTGGTAGGCGCTGACGAAGCCGCCACGCTTGTAGAGCGGGATCAGGACGGTGGCGACGACGACGCGGCCGATGACGTAGCCGATCGCCAGCTCCACGTTGCCGAAGCCCTGGCCGCTGTAGGCGCCGCCGGGGACGCTGATGACGGTGAGCACGCTTGTCTCCGTCGCCACGACGGAGAAGCAGACCGTCCACCACGGCATGCGGCCGTCGCCGACGAAGTAGTCCTTCGCCGATCTCTGCCGCCCGGACAGGCGCAGTCCGATCACGGCGATCGCGACGAGATACACGACGATCACTACGAGGTCGAGGTGTCGCACAGCTGACTCCTTGTGACGAGCCGGACGGTCCGCCGATGGGGGGCGAGGGGAGTTGACCGGACGAGGCGGGCGCCGTCGTCGTCCGGGCGCGGGGCGGACCGCGTGCCGCGCGCACCGGCGTGGGCGGGGCCGGTGGCGGCGTCGCCGCCGGTCTCGCCGAGGTCCGCAGTCGGCACGGCCGTCATTGGCACGCTTCCTGTCCGAGATGAGGAACGGGTTCCGCGCCGGCCGCGGGGCCTCGCGGTCCAGCGAGTATCGAAGCGGCGAACGGCGAGTGTCAATAAGTAACCACAGATATTTTGTTCCGTACATTTTTGACCAGGATGCGGGCCCTCGATACGCTGTCGCTCACCCCCCGCCCAGTTGGAGGAACGCATGGCTTCCCCGGCCTCGCCCGGCGACTCGGCCGAGCGGCCGCCCGATTCCCCCGCCGCGGACATCCTCGTGCGGATCCGCGCGGCCGTCCCCGCGCTGGCGCCGTCCGAGCGCCGCGTCGCCGAGGCGGTCCTCGTCGATCCGGCCCAGGCCGCCCTGCTGTCCATCAGCGACCTCGCGGGCCGGGCACGGACCTCCGTCACCACGGTGATGCGGTTCTGCCGGGCCATCGGGCTGGGCAACTACCCCCAGTTGCGCCTGGCGCTGGCCGGAGCGGCGGCGCGGGAGGACGCCCTCGGGGGTGACCGCCCCCGTGTGAGCACAGACATCAGCGCCACCGACTCGCTCGACCAGGTGGTCGAAAAGATCATTTACAACGAGGTGCGCGCCCTGGAGGACACCGGCAGCGGGCTTGACGTGCCGACGCTGGCCCTTGCGGTCGAGGCGGTGGCGCGGGCCCGGCGCGTGGACGTCTTCGGGGTCGGGGCGAGCGGCTTCGTGGGGCAGGACCTGCACCAGAAACTTCACCGCATCGGCCGGATGGCGTTCATCTGGACCGACGCGCACGCGGCGCTGACCGCCGCCGCGCTGCTCGGCCCCGGCGACGTCGCGATCGGGATCTCGCACTCGGGGGTCACCGTGGACACGGTCGAACCGCTGCAGGCGGCCGCCGAGCGGGGAGCGACCACCATCGCCCTCACCAACTACCCCCGCTCACCTCTGGGGGAGAGCGCCGACCTGGTGCTGAGCACATGCGCCCGCGAGACGCCGTTCCGGTCCGGCGCCACGGTCAGCCGGATCGCCCAGCTCGCCGTCATCGACTGCCTGTTCGTCGGCGTCGCGCAGCAGTGCTACGACGAGGCGACCGCCGCGCTGCAGAGCACCTACAGCGCCGTCCACTGGCGAGGGCGCGCGCCCTCCGCCCGCCGCCCGTCGGCGGCCGAGGACTGACGTCCGCCTGTTCCGCCTGCTCGCCTGCTCGCCTGCTCCGCCTGTTCCGCCTGTTCCACCTGAAAGGACGACCGCACCGTGGACCTCAGTGCGCTCGGGACCGAGACCCGCAACGACCAGACGGCCGATCTGGACCGCATGCCGCTGCCGGAGCTGCTCCAGGTGATGAACGCAGAAGACCGGTCCGTGGCCCTCGCGGTGCGCGGCGTCCTGCCCGAGATCGGCGCCGCCGTCGAGCTGATCACGGCCTCGCTGCGGCAGGGCGGCCGGCTCGTCTACATCGGTGCCGGGACCAGCGGCAGGATCGGGCTGCTCGACGCCGTGGAGTGCCCGCCCACCTTCGGCACCTCCCCGGACCAGGTGGTGGCGCTGCTCGCGGGCGGGCGGGACGCGTTCGCCGTCGCCGTCGAGGGCGCGGAGGACGACCCGCGGGCGGCCGCCGCCGACCTCGCCCGGATCGGGGCCGGGGCGCGTGACACCGTCGTCGGCCTGTCCGCGAGCGGCCGCACCCCCTATGTCGTCGGCGGCCTGGACCACGCCCGCGCGGTGGGCGCCGCCACCGTGTCGGTGGCGTGCAACCGGGACGCCGTGATCAGCGGGCACGCCGACGTCGCGATCGAGGTCGCGACCGGCCCGGAGGTGCTGACCGGCTCCACCCGGCTGAAGGCCGGCACCGCCCAGAAGCTGGTGTGCAACATGCTCTCGACGGCCTCGATGGTGCGGATCGGCAAGGTCTACCGGAACCTCATGGTCGACGTGCGCCCGAGCAACGACAAGCTCGTGGACCGTGCCCGCCGCATCGTGGCGGAGGCCGCGGACGCCCGCCCCGACGTCGCCGCCCGCGCGCTTCAGGCGGCCGGCGGTCACGCGAAGACCGCGATCGTGATGCTCCTCACCGGCTGCGACCGTGAGGGGGCCGCGGCCCGGCTGGAGCGTTCCGGGGGCGACGTCCGTGCGGCGGTGGCCGGGAGCTGAGCCGCGCGCGTTCCGCGACGACCTCCCGGTCGTCCCGGCCGTCTCCCTGGCGGGGCGGTGTGCGGGCCCGGGTTCACAGGCTCACGGCGGTGCTCTCCCTGATCACGAGCTCGGTCTCCACCATCCGCCTGGGCTTGCCCGGCACGCCCGCGAACCGGTCGAGCAGGAGCTGGAACGCCTGCCGGCCGACCTCGCCGAAGTTCTGCCGCACGGTCGTCAACGAGGGCCAGAAGTACGCCGCCTCGGGGACGTCGTCGAACCCGACCACGCTGACGTCGTCGGGAACCCGGCGGCCGGTCTCCCGCAGGGCCCGCAGCACCCCCATCGCCATGTGGTCGTTGGCCACGAAGATCGCTGTCGCCGTGGGTTCCCGGGCGAGCCGTCTGCCGATCTCATAGCCCGACTGGGCGGACCAGTCGCCGGCCAGCGGCTCGGGAACCTCCCGGCCCTCGGCCTCCAGCGCCGCCCGCCACCCGGCCGCGCGGCCGCTCGCGTCGATCCAGTCGGGCGGGCCGGACACGTGCCACACCGTGTGGTGCCCGAGGCTCAGCAGGTGGCGGGTGGCGCGGGCGGCTCCCGCGTGCTGGTCGACCGCCGCCACCGGCACCGGCAGGTCGCCCCCTCCGCCGACGTCGACGACCGGGAGGCCCGGGGGAAGGTCCTGCAGCCCCTCGGCGGCCGACTCGTGTGGCGCGACGACGATGACGCCGTCCACCGACTGGGATCGCAGGCGGTCGATTCCCTTGGCGATCCATCTGCGGTTCAGGGCGGGAAGGCTGGCGATGCTGACCAGGTAGTCGCCGTCCCTGGCCGCCTGTTCGATGCCGAACAACGTCGAGGCCGGGCCGTACAGAGTGGTCTCGAAGCTGACCACCCCGAGCACGCCCGAGCGGCCGGTCGCCAGGAGGCGCGCGGCGGAGTTGGGCCGGTAGCCGAGCTCGCGGACGGCCGCCAGGACGCGTGCCGCGGTCTCCGGACGTACCTTCTCCGGGGTGTTCAGCACCCTCGACACCGTCATCGCCGAGACCCCTGCCAGGGCAGCGACGTCCGCCATGACCACCGCCCTCGGACGATCGCCCGGATCGTCTCCAGCCCGGACCTTCGCCATGCGCCCCGTCTCCGCTCCTGTCGTCTGGTGTTCCTGCGTGGAGGTGATCGGACGGCCCCCGGGATGCGGTGCGCATCGCCGGGGGCCGTCGCGGGTGGTCAGGAATAGGGATCGACGAGGTGCCTATGGCAAGAGGCCCGCGTCAGGAGAGCGTGCAGGTTGCTCCGTTCAGGGCGAACGCGGTGGGTTTGTCGGCGTTGCCGGTGTGTGTGGCTTGGAAGCCGATCTGGGCGGAGCCGCCGGCCGGCAGCGAGCCGTTGTAGCTGACGTTACGGGCGGTGACCTGGCCGCTGCTGGGGGAGTAGGTGGCGTTCCATCCGTTGGTGATGGTCTGCCCGCTGGGGAGGGTGAAGGCCAGGGACCAGCCGTTGATCGCCGACGATCCGGTGTTGGTGATCGTGATGTCCTCGGTCAGGCCGTTGTTCCAGGCGTTGACGGTGGCGCTGACCCGGCAGGCGCCCGGCTCGCCGCTGGGAGACGGAGACGGGGACGGCGAGGGGGTGGGTGTCGGCGTGGGGCTGGGTGTCGGCGTCGGGGTGGGTGTCGGTGTCGGCGTCGGGGTGGGGGTGGGTGTCGGCGTCGGGGTGGGGGTGGGTGTCGGTGTCGGGGTGGGGGTGGGTGTCGGGGTGGTGGTGCCGTCGAGGCCGAGGAAGGTGATGGCGTAGGCGAGCTGGCCGCTCATGGGGAGCTGGTGGCCGACGCCGCTGATGCTGATGCCTTCGATGGTGGCCTGGTTGCCGGTGCCGCCGTACCGGGTCCGTGTCCAGCTGGACTGCGGGTGGTCGGTGAAGCCCGGAGTGGTGCTCAACCCGTGGAGGTTGGTCCACTGCTTGATCTCCTCGCCGAAGTTCGGGTAGGCGAGGGTGGTGTCGGTGGTGCCGTGCCACAGCTGGATGCGGGGGTAGCGTCCGGTGTATCCGGGGTACATGGCCCGTGCCTGGTCGCCCCACTGCTGCGCGGTCTTGATGAGCTGGCCGCCGGAGCACTGGTTGTTCCACAGCGATCCGTTGGTGGTGGCGAAGCATCCCGCGGGCACGCCCGAGTAGGCCGAGGCGGCGCTGAAGACGTCGGGGTATTCGGCGGCCAGGACGTTGGTCATCATGGCGCCGGAGGAGAAGCCGCTGACCACGATGCGGCCGGGGTCGACGTTGTAGCGCGAGCGGACGTAGGAGACCATCGACATGATGCCGGTGGAGTCGCTGCCGCCGTTGCGCTTCAGCGCGTTCGGCGTGGAGACGTCGAAGCATGATCCGCTGCGGGTGGCTTCGGGGAGCACGATGATGTAGCCGTAGCGGTCGGCCGCGGTGACGTAATCATGCCCGTTGCCGTTGAAGATCCCGCTGGCCGAGCCGCTGCAGTAGTGGACCAGCACCAGCAGCGCCGGCCGGGCCGCGACCCGGTCCGGCACATAGAGGTACATGTTCAGGTTCGTTGGATTGGTGCCGAAGTTCGTCACGCGCGTGAGCGAGGCGGCCTCGGCCGGCTGGGGCGCCATCAGTACGGCGACCAGCAGCGGCAAGGCGACCGCCGCCAGCAGAGCCCTGAGCCTTCCTTTCACGGTACGTCCTTTCGTCTGCGGATGTTGTGCGCCGGCGTTGCCGCGGCGGGGTGGGCCGGAGGCGCCTGCGCCATCGGTGCGTCGGCCGCCGCACGGACGGCCCCGCTCAGGTGGCGCAGGCCAAGAGACACAGGTCAGGTGCGGGTCCAGCGCTGGTTGGTTCCGCCGTTGCAGGTCCAGATCTGCAGCTTGACGCCGTTGGCGGTGGAGTAGTTCGGCACGTCGAGGCACTTGTTGGCGCCGACGGCGGTGATGCTGCCGTCGCTGTTGAAGCGCCACTTCTGGTTGTTCTGTCCGTTGCAGTCCCAGATGAGTACGGTGGTGCCGTCGGCGGTGCCTGCGCCGTTGACGTCGAGGCACTTGTTGCCGTAGACGCGCAGCTCACCGGCGCTGGTGGAGGTCCACTGCTGGTTGGCCTGGCCGTTGCAGTCCCAGATCTGTGCCTGCGCTCCGTTGGTCTGGGAGGCGCCGGTCACGTCCAGGCACCGGCCTGATCCCACTCCGCGGATCGCGCCGGTCGTGCCGGGGGACGTCGGTGTGGGGGTGGATGTGGGGCCGCCGGGCTGGCCGATGCTGCCGGGGACGGATTGGAGTGCGGTGTACCAGGCGGCGGCCATTTTGTCGTAGCCGCCGGCGGTGGGGTGGATGCCGTCGATGAGGTCGGCGGTGGTGAGTTTGCTGTGCATGTCGACCAGGTGGACGTGTTTGCCGCTGTTGATTTTGTTCTGGACGATGCCGGGGACGGCGGCGTTGAAGGTGCGGGCGGCGTTTTCCTGGCCGGAGTTGGACAGCGGGATGATGGTGGCGACGAAGACGTCGGCGTTGGGGACGGCTGTGGTGATGTGGTCGATCAGGGTGGACAGCCGTTGCGGGGCGGTGGAGACGTTGTAGTTCTGCAGGATGTCGTTGGTGCCGATGTGCAGGAGCACGGTGCGGGGGGTG
>NZ_JBEZDW010000065.1:0-23333 GCF_040802045.1 Microbispora sp. NPDC049125
CCCCGCAACCACAACCACAAACCACCCGCCCCCGCCCCGAGCGCGGGGCGCGGCGCCCCCGCCCCCCCGGGGCGGGGCCCCCCCCCCCCGGCCCCCCCCCCCCCCCCCACGGCGGTCAGTCCAGGTAGTCGCGGAGCATCTGGGCCCGCGTGGGATGGCGCAGCTTGGCCAGCGTCTTGGACTCGATCTGCCGGATCCGCTCGCGCGTCACGCCGAACTCCCTGCCGACCTCTTCCAGCGTCCGGGGGTGGCCGTCGGCCAGGCCGAACCTGAGCTGGATGATGCGCTGCTCGCGCTCGGACAGGGTGGCGAGGATGTCGTCGAGCTGGTCCTGCAGCATGATGAACGCGGCCGCCTCGATCGGCACCACGGCGTCGGCGTCCTCGATGAAGTCGCCGAGGTCGGAGTCCTCCTCGCCGATCGGGGACTGCAGCGAGACCGGCTCCTGAGCGATGCGCTGGATCTCCACCACCCGGTCGATGGGCAGGTCCATCTCGGCGGCGATCTCCTCGGGGGCGGGCTCCCGGCCGAGATCCTGGTGGAGCTGACGCTGTACCCGGACCAGCTTGTTGATCGTCTCGACCATGTGCACCGGAATTCGGATCGTCCTGGCCTGATCCGCTATCGCCCGGGTGATCGCCTGGCGAATCCACCACGTGGCGTACGTGGAGAACTTGTATCCCTTGGTGTAGTCGAATTTCTCAACCGCGCGGATAAGACCGAGGTTGCCCTCCTGAATAAGATCGAGGAACAGCATTCCCCGGCCGACGTAGCGCTTGGCGATGGACACCACGAGCCGCAGGTTGGCCTCGATGAGCCGCTGCTTGGCCCGGACGCCGTCCCACACCAGGTCCTCCAGCTCGGGACGGACCAGCCTGGCGGCCACCGTCTCACAGAGCTTGTCCTCGGCGAACAGGCCGGCCTCGATGGCCTTGGCGAGCTCCACCTCCTCCTCCGCCGTCAGCAGAGGGACCCTGCCGATCTCACGGAGATAGATCCTGACCAGGTCACTGGTTGGCGCGCGTTTACCGACATCCTCCTCGTCGGGCCTGCTGGGCTCGTCATCGCCTTGCGGCTCGAGCACCTCGACCCCGTTCTCGGCGAGCATCCGGACGACGCGTTCAAGCGCGTCAGCCGGCAGCTCTGATCGGTCGAGCGCGGCGGCCACGTCGTCAACCGTGACGCTTCCGCGTTCCCTTCCCTTCGCGACGAGGTCCGCCACCTGGTCTACCGATGGCGGCCTGCTTGGCAGCACCGATGCACCCACGCATCACAGTGTGCGGTATAGGCACAGGGAAATGGCAGGCCTATTTTTGTCACCCAAGGTAAGGCGGAAGTCAATACCGAACCGAGATCAAAACATGTGTTTGGCGGATGTGAGATCTGGAAAGGTTTGCTTATTCACGCTCCGGTGGCGCGTTCTCGCAACACCCGTCGCTGCTGTTCGAGAGCCACGAGCTCCCCGAAGAGCCGGTTGTACTCCTGCTGCTCCTCGACCGGGTTGAGCCGCTGGAGCCGCGACTTGACCTGCGTGACGGCCCGCGCGACGGCGGTCTCCTGGAGCTTGGCCAGGACCGCCGCGCCGTACCGCTCCTCGCCGGTGACGTCCGCCCGCAGGGCCTCGACGGCGAAGCGCGTCACGAGCGACCGCAGGTCGATCCCGGCCTCCCCGGGCGCTTCGGCGGCCTGGGCCAGCAGCAGGTCGACCCATTCCCGGCCGCCGGGGCCTCCGGCGGCCGTCCCCCCGGCCGCGGTGATGAGCGAGTGGAGCGCGACGTGCTCGGGCAGGGTGAACGCCTCAGAGCCGAGCGCGTCGAACTCGGGCCCGAGCAGCGCGGGCCGCTGCACGGCGAGCTTGAGCGCCTCCGCCTCCAGTCGCAGGGCGGGGTCGAGCGGCTCCTGGCGGGCCGGCGCGGCGGGCCCCCCAGGCGCTCCAGCGGCTCCAGACGTTCCAGGGCCGCCGGGACGGCCCGGCTGGCGCGGGTGCCCCGGGCCGCGCTGCTGGGCCCGTCCGATGATCTGCTGGATGCGCTGGATGACGAAGCCCTCGTCCATGAAGCCGAGCCAGCGGTCGAGGTCGACCACGTAGGTCTTGCGCAGCCCCGGGTCCTTGATCGCGCCCACGATGGGGGCTGCGGCGTCCAGCGCCGACAGGCGGCCCTCGTTGGTGTTCAGGTCATAGCGCGACAGGACGCTGCGCAGGGCGAAGGCGAACAGCGGCTCGCGGCTGGCGACCAGGTCGCGGACGGCGGCGTCGCCCTGCTTGACCCGCAGGTCGCACGGGTCGAGCCCGTCGGACTGGACGGCGACGAAGGTCTGGGTGACGAACTTCTGCTCGTCGGCGAACGCGCGGAGGGCCGCCTTCTGCCCGGCGGAGTCGCCGTCGAAGGTGAAGATGACCTCGCCCCGGAACTCGGCCTGGTCGAGGAGAAGCCGGCGCAGGACCTTGATGTGTTCCTCACCGAACGACGTGCCGCAGGTGGCCACCGCGGTCGGCACCCCGGCCAGGTGGCAGGCCATGACGTCGGTGTACCCCTCGACGATCACCGCCTGGGAGCGCCGGGCGATCTCCCGCTTGGCCAGGTCGACGCCGTACAGCACGGAGCCCTTGTGGTAGATCGGGCTCTCCGGGGTGTTCAGGTACTTCGGGCCGTCGTCGGAGTCGAGCAGCTTGCGCGCGCCGAACCCGATGACGTCGCCGGTGATGTCGCGGATCGGCCAGACCAGCCGGCCCCGGAACCGGTCGACCGGGCCCCGGCGGCCCTCCCGGGCGAGCCCTCCCTTGATGAGCTCGGAGGAGGTGAACCCGCGGCCCATCAGGTGCCGCGACAGCGCCTCCCACTCGGCCGGGGCGTGGCCGACCCCGAAGCGCTCGGCGTCGGCGCGCTCGAAGCCGCGCTCCGACAGGAAGCGCCGGCCGGCCGCGGCGTCGGGCGCGGCGAGCCGCTCGGCGTAGAACTCGGCGGCGGCGCGGTGCGCCTCGATGAGCCGCTGCCGCTCCCCCTGCTCGCGGCCGGGGACGTATCCCCCCTGCTCGTAACGGAGCTGGATCCCGGCCCGCTGCGCCAGCCGCTCGACGGCCTCGGTGAAGGTCAGGTTCTCGATCTTGCGGACGAACGTGATGACGTCGCCACCCTCGGCGCAGCCGAAGCAGTAGTAGTAACCCCTGGCCGGGGTGACGTTGAACGAGGGCGACTTCTCCTCGTGGAAGGGGCACAGGCCCTTCAGGTTGCCGCCGCCGGCGTTGCGCAGCTGGATGTGCTCGCCGACGACGTCGGCGATCGCGGAGCGCTCCCGCACGAGCGCGATGTCCTCGTCACTGATCCGCCCTGCCACGCTCGCGAGTCTAGAGCCTGCCTGCGACACGCCGGGCTCCGCCCGTCACACGGCATCGGCAGACGAGATCGGTCCATCACGGTATAGACGTGACTTTTCCGAACTGGTCGTGACGATTCCCGTGGTCCGTTACAAAGGAAAGGTTCGGTAACGTCAACCAGGTGGAGATCATGCGATCGGGGAGACTGGCCGCCATCGCGGGCGCCACGTGCCTGGCCGCCGCTTGCGGCGCGCCCGCCGGTGTGGCGGGCGTGAGCACGCTGCCGCCCTCGCCTCCGGTGGGAGGCGCCCCGGCAGCCGCCGAGCCGTCCCCCACGGGGGCCGCCGGCCTGCCGCAGGCGGGAGATCCGGTACGGATCCCGCCGCCCAAGCTGTCCGCGTACACCTACACATTCCCCGTCAAGGGGTGCAAGGTGTCGTACTCCCGGAAGCTGCTGGTGCTGCCGAAGACCACGATCTGGGCGGGCAAGGGATGCGCGTTCGTCTCCCCGGTGGACGGCGTGGTCCGCGAGGTCAACCTCAGCAACCAGTGGAAGCCCTCCACGGACCACGGCAAGGACCGGGAGGGACGGTTCGTCACCGTGAAGGGCGAGGACGGCGTGCTGTACCTCGGCGGCCACCTCGACTCCGTCGAGCCGGGGCTGCGGCCCGGCGTCCGCGTCAAGGCGGGTCAGCGGCTCGGCCGGGTGGGCAACTCCGGAAACGCCCGCGACACCGCGAGCAACCTCTACTTCGCCGTCTCCTGGCCCGCGCCGCCCGCCTACTGGTGGGTTCGCCGCGGCATGGTGCCGCCCTGGACGTACCTCGACGCCTGGGACGACGGGAACCGCACGCTGTCGCCGCGCAAGGAGACCCTGGCCCTGCGCAAGAAGGTCGGCACGCTCCCGCAGTGCTCGCAGCTGTGCGCCTCCAAGCCGAATGAGCCGCAGCCCAAGGAGACCAAGCCGCCGAAGAAGGCCGACCCCGACGACACCCGCGTGGTGGTCCCCCTGAACGTCACGCCGGCCTAGGCCTCAGCCGAACCGGCCAGGGGCGCCGGAGTGCGCGGACAGCCGCCGGTGCCAGGCCATCGCGGAGGCGTCGGTGAGCGAGGCGATCTGGTCGACGACCGCGCGCAGCCTCCCGGCGTCGTCGGCGGCGTTCTCGAAGTCGTGCCGGAGGGCGGGCTCCAGCGTCATGGGGGCGCCGAGCACGATCAGGGAGCCCAGCTCCGCGATGAGTTCACGCTGCCGTGCCTGGGTGGCGTGATGGTCCTCCCGCGACATCACGTAGTACGCGGTGACGCCCTTGAGGAGGGCGCACTCCAGCCGGGTGGTCCTGGGCACGACGAGGTCCGCCGAGTAGCGGTCGCGCCCCTCACCGCCCGCGCGCCCCGGGACCGGGCGGCAGCCGTACGCCTCGCGGGTGGCGTCCTGCGCGGACCTGCAGAAGCGCCCGATGAGGGCGCTGGTGAGGCGCTTGAGCGCGGCCAGGTCGACCAGCCCGGCGTCGAAGCTGCCCGGCCACAACGGCTCGCCGACCAGCCGCGTGAAGATCTCCGCGAGCTCGGCCTCGTCGGCGTCCCCCGCGTACCAGTTGCGGGTCAGCCGGCAGACCTCCAGCCGCTCCTCCGGGTCGCGCAGCGCCTCCGCCGTGACATGGCCGGAGGTCAGCGCGTCCTCCAGGTCGTGGACCGAGTAGGCCACGTCGTCGGCCCAGTCCATGATCTGCGCCTCGAAGCTCACCGCGTAGTCGGGCGCCCCCTCCCGCACCCAGTGGAAGACGGCGAGGTCGTCGGGGTAGACGCAGTACGGCTGGCCGTCCCTCGCGTGGGGGACGCCGGGCAGACGGCAGGTGGAGCCCGCCCAGGGGTACTTGCAGACCGCGTCGAGGGCCGCCCGGGTCAGGTTGAGCCCGGCACTGCGGCCGTCCTCGGTGATGACCTTGGCCTCCAGCCGGGTGAGCAGGCGCAGGTTCTGGGCGTTGCCCTGGAACCCCCCGCACCCCGCGGCCATCTCGTTCAGGGCGGCCTCCCCGTTGTGGCCGAACGGAGGGTGGCCCAGGTCGTGCGCGAGGCAGGCGGTCTCCACCAGGTCGGGGTCGCGTCCGAGGATCTTGCCCATCTCCCGGCCGATCTGGGCGCACTCCAGCGAGTGGGTGAGCCGGGTGCGGGGGCTGTGGGGGCTGGAGTAGTCCGTCGGGGTGACCACCTGGGTCTTGGCGGCCAGCCTGCGCAGTGACGCGCTGTGCAGCACCCGTGCCCGATCCCGCTCGAACGCGCTCCGCTCGGGGTTGCCCGGCGGTTCAGGCACCCATCTCGCCTGGTCGTGCTCGTCGTAACGGGCCATGCGTCCTCCTTCCTCGCGGCGCCCCCCGGCAGCGGGGAAAGGAGCGTACCCCCGAACGCCCCGCTTCACGACAAATCCCGCCCCGCGTCACACGCGACGCGCCGCTCTTGTCGAGACCGGCGTCATGAGTGATACTCGGCTTTCCCTCCCCAAGGGACGCTCCGAGGAAGAACTCCCGCTCCCACGAAGGGCCTTGGTGGTGGATCAGGAGCTCGCGGAGGTCCTCCGTTCCGGGCCCTTCGAGCAGGCCCTGCGGGCCGCCATCCGCGCCCGCGGCCTGAGCCTCGATCGTCTGCGTTCCCGGCTGCGCGAGCGCGGCGTACGGGTCAGCCTGTCGAGCCTCAGCTACTGGCAGCGCGGCCGGTCACGCCCGGAGCGGGCGGCGTCGCTCGCGGCCGTACGGGAGCTGGAGGAGATCCTGGCGCTCCCCGACTACGCCCTGATCGGCCTGCTCGGCCCGCCCCGCCCGCGAGGCGGGCAGCCGGGGCGGGAGGCGCTGACCGTGCTCAGCCACCACGAGCAGGTGACCGTGGCGGCCGACCGGACCCGTCTTCTGGCGCGGGCGCGGATGGTGCTGCGGGCCACGGCCCCCGGGGCGGACCGCTACGTGGTCGCGCACCCCCCGGGGACGCGGCTGCTCCACACCGAGTACTGCAGGCTCGGGCGGAGCCGTGACGACGGCACGGGCGCCCGGACGCTCACCGAGCTGATCTTCGATCACCCGCTGGGGCCCGGGGAGACGCACGTCGCCGAGTACTCGACGGCGTTCTCCGGGCCTGCGCTGCGGGCCGACGAGCACCTGCGGCACCTGCGGGCGCCGGTCGACCAGCATCTCGTGCAGGTGCGGTTCATGGGCGCCCACCTGCCCGTGCGCTGTTTCCACACCTGGTCGCCGGACGCGTCGGCCCCGCCGAGGGACGCCGGCGAGCTGCGGGTCGACGCGTTCGGCACCGCCCACCTGGTGGACACCGGCGCCCGTCCCGGCGTGCGCGGCATCCGGTGGGAGTGGGACTGACGCCGTCGTCGGCGACTGCCTATCTACGACTGCCTACGACTGAGTGATCCGCACGTCGTCCACGGCGGCCTCGACGAGGCTCGCCGTCGACGCGTCGGCCGCCTCGACGACGACCCGCACCGTCTGCCCGGCGAACCCGGTGAGCGACGCGGTGGCCGTCGCCCACGCGGCGTCGCGGTCGGAGGCCGCGCCGAGCTGCTGGAAGACGGTGCTCGTCGTGCTCCCCGCCACGCTCACCCGCAGATAGTCGGCCGAGGACGCGTTGGACCCGTGGGCGAGGTACCAGGAGAACGACAGCGTGAGCGTCCCCGACGCCGGCAGCGTGATCGCCGGGGACCGGATCGTGGTCACCCCGCCGTCCACGTCGCCGTCGCCCGCGCTCGCCCCGGCCGCGGCGCCGGTCACCAGGTCGTAGGAGCCGCTGACCGGGGTGGCGAGCTGCTTGGGACCGCTGGAGTCCGTGGCCTGCGGGACGGCCCGCTCCCACACCCCCGTCGTCGCGGTGTCGGTGCCCGACGCGTTCGCGGTCCAGCCGGTGGCGGTCTCGAACGTGTCGGAGTAGACGGTCACCGGGGGCGTGCCGGTGCCGCAGTACGCGGCCTCCTTGCCGATGACCCGGTAGACGCAGTCGGCGTTGCTCACCAGCTGCAGCACAGCCGCCCGGTTGCGTGAGGTCTGCGTGGGGATCGCCTCGTCCGGCGGGTAGAAGCCGGGGCTGCTCGTCGTCGGGTACATCTCGAACGTGTAGCTGAAGATCTTCTGGGTCCCCCACAGCCAGTCGTCGATCGAGCCGTCGGTGATGTAGAGGTCGCTCGACTGCTCGGCCGTGTAGCCGTTCGTCGCCGCCATGCTGCGGCCGAGAGCGGCGTGCGCGTCCCTGTCGTCCTGCGTCAGCCCGGGGCCGGTGTCGGCCGTGGTGTACCCGTACGGCCACAGGACGAGCTCGGCGTAGGTGTGCCAGTCGATGGCGGCCTTGATCTGCTGGACGCCGCCGACCACCCGCCCGCGGACGAAGTTCGCCGCCTGCCGCACCTCGGGCGCCGACTCGGCGGACGCCCCCCGGTACGTCTCACTGGACGGGCTGCCCGACGAGCCGCCGCAGCAGCCCCAGTTGTAGGCCCAGTTGCGGTTGAGGTCGGTCCCCACGCTGGAGGAGCCGGAGTTGGGCTGCCGGTTCTTGCGCCACGACCGGTAGGACCCGGTCGCCACGTCGTACTCGCCGCCGTCGGGATTGAGGTCGGGCAGGATCCAGATCTCCCGCGTGTTGACCAGGCCGGTGATCTGGGAGTCGGAGCCGTAGCCGTCGGCGAACATGTGCATCACGTAGATGGCCATCTCGACCGTGAGGTGCTCGCGCGCGTGCTGGTGCGCGGTGAACAGCACCTCGGGCTCGTTCTCGTCGGTGCCGACGTTGTCGCTGATCTTCACACCGATCATGTCGCGGCCTTCGTATGACCGGCCGTAGCTGAACTTGCTCACGATGGCCGGGTGGGCGGCGACGAGCGCGTTCACCTCGGCGGTGAGCTCGGCGTAGTTGTGATAGCCGGAGTCGGCCGGGGGGAAGTCGAAGGTCCGGGCCTGCCCGTCGGCCTGCGAGCCGTCCGGGAGCTCGGTGACCCGGAAGCCCAGCGCGCGGATGGCCCTGACCTCCTCGGGTCTGGCGGTGACGACCAGGCCCCTGCCGTGGACCTCGTCGATCGCGGCTCCCGTGCGGGCCACGGCGCTGCGCTGGGCGACGGTCGCGGGGCCGTCCACCTGGTACTGCTTCGACGGCGGCGGCTCCGCCGAGGACGTCCCCGACGTCACCTGCGTCCCTGCGGAGGCCGACGACGCCGGGGGCCCGGCGGCCACGACGGCGAGGAGCGCCGTGAGGACCGCCAGCAGCGGTAGGTACAGACGTCTTCTCACTCCACGCCCTCCCATGCGGTAGGTACGTAGAGTGATCAAATCGGTTCACGCCATCAATAGCCCGTGACCCGCCACACCCGCTCGGTCAATTCCCTCCGATCCGACCAGGGACTTCCACAACCGGTCCGGGGAATCTGTGGAATTCCACTCAGCGGGTGTCCGGCCCGGAGCCGGTCAGGGCCGCCCGGCCGGCCTCCAGCCGGGCCACCGGGATGCGGAACGGCGAGCAGGACACGTAGTCGAGCCCGATCTCGTGACAGAAATGGACGGAGTCGGGGTCTCCCCCGTGCTCGCCGCAGATGCCCATCTTGAGACCGGGCCTGGTCCGCCTGCCCTCCTCCACCGCCATCCGCATGAGCCGGCCCACGCCGCCGACGTCGATGGACTCGAACGGCGAGACGCCGAAGACGCCGAGGTCGAGGTAGCGGCCGAAGAACGCGCTCTCGACGTCGTCCCGGGAGAAGCCCCACGTCATCTGGGTCAGGTCGTTGGTGCCGAAGGAGAAGAACTGCGCCGCCTCGGCGATCTGCCCGGCCGTGAGGGCCGCCCTCGGCACCTCGATCATCGTGCCGATGAGCGCGTCAACGCCGGCGTCGGCGAGAATCGCCGCGGCCTCCTCGCGGACGATCTCCAGCTCCTGGACGGCCCCGACCAGCGGGATCATGATCTCCGCCCTGGGGTCGGCGCTCCTGCTCGCCGCCGCGGCGATGGCCCGCACCTGCATGGCGAACAGGCCGGGGACGGCCAGCCCGAGCCGCACGCCGCGCAGGCCCAGCATCGGGTTCTCCTCATGCAGCCGCCGTACGGCGCCGAGCAGTTCGCGGTCCTTCGCGGCGGCGCCGTCGCCCGCGAGGGCCACCCTGACCGACAGCGCGGTGAGGTCGGGCAGGAACTCGTGCAGCGGCGGGTCGATCAGCCGGATCGTCACCGGCAGCCCCTCCATGGCGGCGAACAGCCCGGTGAAGTCGGCCGTCTGGAGCGGCTCGAGCGCGTCGAGGGCCGCCTGCCGCTCCTTGGGTGTGGTTGCGAGGATCAGGTCCTCCACCAGCCGCCGCCGTTCGCCCAGGAACATGTGCTCGGTGCGGCACAGGCCGATCCCCTGGGCGCCGAACCGGCGGGCGCGCGCCGCGTCCGCCGGGGTGTCCGCGTTCGCCCGTACGGCCAGGCGGCGGACGGCGTCGGCGCGGGCCATGACGCGGTCGACGGCGCGCACCAGATCGTCGGCGGGGGGCGCGCCCTCGAAGTACTCCGCCACGGGCGAGGCGACCACGGGCACCTCGCCGAGGTAGACCGCGCCGCTGGTGCCGTCGATGGAGATGACGTCGCCCTCGCCGACCGTCACCCCGCCGGGGGCGGTGAACCGCCGGGCGTGGGTGTCGACGTCGAGCTCCTCGGCGCCGCACACGCAGGTCTTGCCCATGCCGCGGGCGACCACGGCGGCGTGCGAGGTCTTGCCGCCCCTGGAGGTGAGGACGCCGTGCGCCGCGATCATCCCGGACAGGTCGTCTGGGTTGGTCTCGCGGCGTACGAGGATGACCGCCTCCCCCTCGGCGGCCAGCTCGACGGCGCGCTCGGAGCTGAAGACGGCGCGTCCCACGGCGGCCCCCGGCGAGGCGTTCATGCCGGTGGTCAGCCGTGGGCCGGTGGTGGCGGAGAACCGGGGGAACATGAGGTGCGCGAGCTGGTCGCCGGTGACCCGGGTCAGGGCCTCGTCCATGTCGATCAGGCCCTCGTCGACGAGCTGAGTGGCGATGCGGAAGGCCGCCTCCGCCGTCCGCTTGCCGACCCGGGTCTGGAGCATCCACAGTCTGCCGCGCTCGATCGTGAACTCGATGTCGCACAGGTCGCGGTAGTGCCGCTCCAGCCGGGCCATGATGTCGAGGAGTTCACGGTAGGACGCGGGGTCGATGACCTCCAGCTCCTGGAGGGGGACGGTGTTGCGGATGCCCGCCACCACGTCCTCGCCCTGCGCGTTCTGCAGGTAGTCGCCGTAGACGCCGCGCCTGCCGGAGCCGGGGTCGCGGGTGAAGGCCACGCCGGTCCCCGAGTCCGCGCCGAGGTTGCCGAACACCATGGTGACCACGCTGACGGCCGTGCCGAGCCCGGCGGGGATGCGCTCCTGGCGGCGGTAGAGGACGGCCCTGGGGGCGTTCCACGACGCGAAGACCGCGTTGATCGCGAGCTCCATCTGCTCGCGGGGATCGGAGGGGAAGTCGCGCCCGGTCTCCGCCCGGACGATGCCCTTGAAGGTGCCGACGAGCCGCCGCAGGTCGGCGGCGTCGAGGCCGGTGTCCTCCCGGTCGCCCTTCAGCTCGTCCATCGCGGTCTCGAACAGGTCGCCGTCGACGCCCATCACGGTCTTGCCGAACATCTGGATGAGCCTGCGGTAGGAGTCCCACGCGAAGCGTTCGTCGCCCGCCTGCTTGGCCAGGCCGAGGACCGACCGGTCGTTCAGCCCGATGTTGAGCACCGTCTCCATCATCCCGGGCATCGAGAACTTCGCCCCGGAGCGGACACTGACGAGCAGCGGGTCGTCCGCGTCGCCGAGCCGCCTGCCCGTACGGGTCTCCAGGCCGGCGAGATGGGCGCCGACCTCCTCGCCGAAGCCGTCCGGCAGGTCGCCGCCGCGGAGGTAGTGGCGGCACGCCTCGGTCGTGATGGTGAAGCCGTGTGGCACCGGCAGACCGAGATTGGTCATTTCCGCCAGATTGGCGCCCTTACCACCGAGCAGGTCCTTGAGGTCCTTGTTGCCCTCGGTGAAGTCGTAAACGTACTTGGGCACGACAGGCTCCTTCCGGCTTCAATGAAACGCGCGGATCAACCCCGCACCCGGACTCTACCGATGAAATTCCCCATCTAATCGCACACCTGACCAGATGCGGCATATCCCCAGCTAGAGGTACATACGGAGGTCTACTCCTCTCCTCTCCGCAGTAAAGCCCACTGGTATGAACCAATCGCGGGCTCCATGCGGGCAATTGGTGTAGACCTTTCGGGAAACGATGATCCGGTGAGTCTGCCCGCGCCCGGCGCGGCCCTGCGGTATGAAAGGAGCACCCCTCCGATTAATCGTCTTAATCGTCGACTGCGGAGGGTGCTCGTGTCGCGAAGGGTCGTTCGCGCCGTGCTGGCGGCAATCGTGGGGGCCGGCGCGATGTCGCTGGCGGCGACCGGCTGCGGCGGGGGGAGGTTCGCCGTCGCCGGCCACGCCACCCCGTCGGCCGGGCTGTCGTGGGGCCCGTGCAAGGAGGCGTCCTCCTCGGCCGGGTTCGAGTGCGCCACGATGCCGGTCCCGCTCGACTACGCCAAACCCGAGGGCGAGAAGATCGGAATCGCGCTCGTCCGGCTGCGTGCGACCGACACCGGCAGGCGGATCGGCGCGCTGGTGTTCAACTTCGGCGGGCCGGGCGGCTCCGGCGTGTCCACGCTGCTCAACGCGGCGTCCGCCTTCGCCGCCCTCGGCCGCCGCTACGACCTGGTCAGCTTCGACCCCAGAGGCGTGGACCGCAGCGGAGGCATCCACTGCCTGAGCGGCCCGCAGATGGACCAGTGGCTCTCGCGGGAGCCCAGCGACAGCACCGAGGAGGAGACCCGGCTCGCCACCGACTTCGCGCGGGGATGCCAGCGGTCCGCCGGACGCATCCTGCCGTACGTGGGGACCATGAACGCGGCACGCGACATGGAGTCGCTCCGCCAGTCCCTGGGCGAGCCGCGGCTCAACTACTTCGGCTTCTCGTACGGCACCCACCTCGGCGCCGTCTACGCCACGCTCTTCCCCCGGGCCGTCGGCCGGATGGTGCTGGACTCCGCCGTCGACCCGTCGGTCGGCATGCTGGACATGGCCAAGACCCAGGCGCTCGGCTTCCAGAAGGCGTACGAGGACTATCTGGCCGACTGCGCGAAGACGCGGACGAGCTGCCCCCTCGGGGCGGACACCGCCACGGCGAACGCCACCGTGCTCAACCTGCTGCGCGGGCTCGAACGGCAGCCGGTGAAGTCGGACGGCCGCGTGGTGACCGAGGACATCGCACGGGCCGGGGTCGTGCAGGCGCTGTACAGCAGGCTCACCTGGCCGCTGCTGACCGAGGCGATCCGCGACGCCGGGAAGGGCGACATGCGGGGGCTGCTCACGCTGGCCGACGAGTACGCCGGACGCCGGCCGGACGGCACCTACACGAGCCTGCAGTTCTCGCTGCCCGCCATCCTGTGCGCCGACACCACCGACCGGCCGAGCGTCGCCCAGGCGGAGGACCTGGCACGGCGGCTGGACGCGCAGACCCCGCTGTTCGCCCCGACCGCCGCGAGCGCGGGAAGCTGCAGCGTCTGGCCGGTGCCCGGGAACGACGCCGCCCGGCGGGTGAACGCGACCGGGTCCAACCCCATCGTGGTGGTCGGCGTCACCAACGACCCCGCCACGCCGTACCAGTGGGCGCCCAGGCTCACCGCCCAGCTCCGCACCGGCGTGCTGCTCACACTGGCCGGAGAGGGACACGGCGCGTACGGCCAGAGCCCCTGCATCGACACGGCGGTCAACTCCTACCTGCTGGGCGGCAAGGTGCCCGCCAAGGGCCTTCGCTGCTGAACGGCGGCGTCAGGCCGTCTGGGGGTAGCGGTAGGACCGGTCGGCCTGTATCCAGCCGGGATACTCCACCGGGAGCGCGCTGACCGCGTCCAGCTCGGCGAGGTCCTCCGCGGTCAGCTCCAGATCGGCGGCGGCCAGGTTCTCCTCCAGCTGGTCCGGGCGTTTGGCTCCGATGATGGCGCTGGTCACGCCGGGCTGCGCGAGCACCCAGGCCAGCGCCACGCGGGCCACCCCGGTCTCGTGCCGGGCGGCGACCACGCGCAGGGCGTCGATGACGTCGTACGCGCGTTCCGCGTTCACCGGCGGGAACTCGTACTGGGCACGGCGCGCGCCGCCGTCGCTGGAGCCGTTCCGGTCGAACTTGCCCGACAGCAGGCCGCCCGCGAGGGGGCTCCAGACCAGCAGGCCGAGCTTCTCCTCCCGCAGCAGCGGCAGGATCTCCCGCTCGATGTCGCGCCCCGCGAGCGAGTAGTAGGACTGCAGGGAGCAGAAGCGGGCCCATCCCCGCCGCTCGGAGACGCCCACGGCCTTCATCATCTGCCAGGCGGTCAGGTTGGAGGCGCCGATGTAGCGGACCTTGCCCTGGCGCACGGCGTCGTCGAGGGCGGCAAGCGACTCCTCGAAGGGCGTGATCGGGTCCATGTTGTGGATCTGGTAGAGGTCGACGTGGTCGGTGCGGAGCCTGCGCAGGCTGTCTTCGAGCGACCGCATGATGTGCAGCCGGGACTGGCCGACCTCGTTGGGGCCTGGGCCCATCCGCGCGGTCATCTTCGTGGCCAGCACCACGTCACGGCGGCGATCCCCGAGCACCTGGCCGAGCAGGTCCTCCGACGCGCCCGTGCCGTAGACGTCGGCGGTGTCGATCAGGTTCACCCCGCGGTCGAGGGCGGCGCCGACCAGACGGCCGGTCTCCTTGACGTCCAGGCCCCCGACGGTCTTCCAGGGCTCCTCCCTCCCGCCGAAGCTCATGGCCCCCAGGGAGAGGCGGGAGACGAAGACGCCGGTGGTCCCGATTTGCGAATATTGCACCGTTTTGTACCTTTCGGAGGAGTGGGTCGTGAGCACGCTACAGCGACCCACCCGGGCTCTCCATGAGGCAGAGTCCGCCATCCATGCGCGATCGTCCGGAGTAGCCGTGGACCCTCTGTCCGACGTCCTGACCTTGCTGAACATCGGCGGCGCCTACTCGTCCCGGTTCGAGGCGACCGGCCGGTGGGCGCTGCGCTTCCAGGGCTACCGGCACATCAAGGTCGGCGCCGCGGTGTCCGGCTCCTGCCTGATCACCGTCGACGGCACCCCGGCGGTGACGCTGTCGGAGGGCGACTGCTACCTGCTCACAGGCGGCCGGCCGTACGAGGTGGCCGACGGCCCCGATGCCGAACCGGTGGACGGCCACGACGTCTACCTCCGGGCCCCCGATCCCCGGAACGTCCGGTACGGCACCGCCGGCCCGGACGCGGCGCGGACCGTCCTCGTCGGCGGCAGCATCACCCTCGACGACACGAGCGCGGCCCTGCTCCTCGACTGCCTGCCACCGATCGCGCGCGTTCCCTCGGGCAGCCCTCAGGCCCGGGTTCTGCGCCCCCTGCTGGCGATGCTCGCCGACGAGGCCACGGGTGAGCCGCTGGGGGCGGAGATCATGAATGAGAACCTGACCCGGATCCTGTTCGTCCAGACCCTGCGCGCGCACCTCGCCGGCGCGCGGGACGTGCCCGGCTGGCTGGGGGCGCTGAACGACCCGCAGATCGGCGCCGCCCTCGCGCTCATGCACCAGCAGGCCACTCGCCGCTGGACGGTCGCCTCCCTCGCCGGTCAGGTGGGCCTGTCCCGCTCGGCCTTCGCCCAGCGGTTCCGGTCCCTCGTCGGGCTGCCGCCGCTGGACTACCTGACCCACTGGCGCATCCGGTCGGCGGCCCGGGCGCTGCGTACCGGTGACCGGACGGTCGCCTCGGTGGCCGCCGAGTGGGGGTACGCCTCGGAGAGCGCCTTCAGCAACGCCTTCAAGCGCGTCACCGGGCATCCGCCGTCCCGGTACCGGGACGCGGGGCCCATTCCCGCCGCCGCCCCTCCCCTCGCCGGCTGACAGGCCGGGCCGGCCCTCCCGGGGAGGCGAGGGCCGGCCGGCGGGCGATCAGGGCGTGGGAGCCGGGGCCGGGGTGTCCGTGGGCGTGGGCGTGGGGGTCACGCTCTCCGTGGGCGTATCGGTCGGGGTGGGCGTGTCGGTCGGGGTAGGCGTGTCGGTCGGCGACTCAGTGGGGGTGGCCGTCGGCGTCGGGCAGGGCCGGGGAGCGCGCCAGACGGGCTTCCCGCCGCGCCACTTCAGGGAGTACAGAGAGATCCTGCCCAGGTGGCCCAGCTTCTTGCTCGGCCGCGAGAGGTCGAAGACGTGGGCGGCCGTCGCCTGCTCCCCCTGAGGGGCGGCGGACGTCGTCTCGACCTGCGAGGGGATGGTGTCCGTCCCGCTCGGGGGTGTCGGGGTCGCCTCGGTGGTGGGTGTCGCCTCAGTGGGAGTCGGGGTGGGCGTGGGGACCGCCTCAGTAGGCGTGGGGACCGCCTCAGTAGGCGTGGGCGTGGCCTCGGGGAGAGTCGGCGTGCCGGACGGAGCCGGGCTCTCCGGGGCGGGGTCCTGCGTGCCGGCCTGGATGGGCGCGACCACGGAGACCCAGGCGTTCTGCGGGATCTCGCCGCCGCGGCGGCCCGTGAACACCTGTGTGGAGTCGTCGATCGCGTACGACCGCTCGAAGCCGTCCTGGCTTCGGATGGTGATCGAGCCCTCCGTCACGGCGACCGCCTTGCCGGTCTGGGTGAAGACCGTGACGACGCCGCACAGGTCCTTGGTCGGCACGACCACCTCGCCGTGCAGCGCGTCGAGGAACGGACCCACCAGGGGCACCTCGACGGCGGGAACGGGGGCGGGCGTGACCGCCAGGGTCTCGGCCGGGGTGGCCGTCGGCGTCACGGTGATCGTCGCCGTGACCACGGGGTCGGGCACGGGAGTCTCGGTCGGTGCGACGGGCGTGGCAGCCGATGCCGCCGTCACTCCGATGCCGCCTGACGCGGTCAACACGAGCGCGGTCGCGAGGATCATGGGCGGGAAGATCCGCCGGCGTGGCTCGCCCGATCCGGTCGACGGTCCCTTCTTCGGGCGGCGGGGGTTGGTCGGCGTCACCGTTCCTCCATATCGATCGATCGATGGTCTCCGCCGAACCGGCGGTGGCCGTAACGGAGCATTTTGCCCCAATACCCCACTGAAGCACTCGGCACATTTGTTGCCAAACCGTGTCACTTCTGAGCGGTTGTGGAGACCTTCCCCATCGATGCCGACTCCATGCGAGGGAATCTGCGCCCTTGAGACGTCCTGGTTACCTTTCGGCAGATCACAGGGCGATTGGCTGGATTGAGAATTTTTTCGTAGCCGCCTGTCCGTAACCTCCGTTCCGGACCATCGGCGGAGTCAGGGGGCCCGGTCAGGGGGCACGGTCAGGGGGCACGGTCAGGGGGCACGGTCAGGGGGCACGGTCAGGGGGCACGGTCAGGGGGCGGGGCGGACGGCGGCCACGCCCGTCACCACGTGGTCGACCATCCCGTACTCTCTGGCCTCCTCGGCGGTGAACCAGCGGTCCCGGTCGGCGTCGGTCTCGATGCGCTCCACCGGCTGGCCGGTGTGGAAGGCGATCCGCTCGGCCAGCGTCCGCTTCGAGTGGCGCATCTGCTCCGCCTGGATCGCGATGTCGGCCGCCGTGCCGCCGATGCCGCCGTGCGGCTGGTGCATCATGATCCGGGCGTGCGGCAGCGCGTAACGCTTGCCGGCGGCCCCCGCGCAGAGCAGGAACTGTCCCATTGACGCGGCCAGTCCCATGCCGACCGTGACCACGTCATTGGGGACGTACTGCATAACGTCGTAAATGGCCAGCCCGGCGGAGACCGACCCGCCCGGGGAATTGATGTAGAGGCTGATGTCGCGCCGGGAGTCGTCGGCGGTCAGCAGGAGGAGCTCCGAGCAGATCCGGTTGGCGATCTCGTCGGTGACCTCCTCACCGAGCACGACGATCCGCTGCTCAAGCAGGCGCTGTCCCAGCTGGCCGGATGCGAGACGGTCGTACGTCGGGTCCATTGGGTCCCCCTTCGACAGTGGTGTGGCGGGCTGAAAAGACCATAACCCCCGACCACCGGAAAGGGCCCGGCCGTTTCGCCGACGGCGCATTTCACCATTGGCGCATTACTCTTTCAGCGAATTCCCGGACACCGGGAGAACATAGGAAAAGGCGCCTCCCCGGAATTCCCGGAAGGCGCCCTTTCCCGAAGCCGGAGCCTGGGCCGTCAGTCGTTGAGGTGCTGACGCAGGTACGACTCGACCTGGTCGAGCGCGACCCGCTGCTGGGACATGGTGTCCCGCTCCCGGATCGTCACGGCCTGGTCCTCCAGGGTGTCGAAGTCGACCGTAATCGCGAACGGAGTTCCGATCTCGTCCTGGCGGCGGTAGCGGCGCCCGATCGCGCCCGCGTCGTCGAAGTCGACGTTCCACCGGCGGCGCAGCAGCGCGGCGAGGTCACGGGCCTTCGGCGACAGGTCGGCGTTACGCGACAGCGGGAGCACCGCCACCTTGACCGGGGCCAGCCGGTGGTCGAGCCGCATGACCGTCCGCTCCTCCATCACGCCCTTGGAGTTGGGCGCCTCGTCCACGGTGTAGGCGTCGAGGAGGAACATCAGCGTCGCCCGGTCGACACCCGCCGCCGGCTCGATGACGTACGGCACGTAGCGCTCGCCCGATTCCTGCTCGAAGAACGACAGGTCCGTTCCGGACGCCTTGCCGTGCGCGGTCAGGTCGAAGTCGGTGCGGTTGGCGATGCCTTCGAGCTCGCCCCACTCGCCGCCCGTGAAGTTGAAGCGGTACTCGATGTCGACGGTGCGCTTTGCGTAGTGGGCCAGCTTCTCCGCCGGGTGCTCGTACAGCCGGAGGTTGTCCTTGTTGACGCCCAGGTCGACGTACCAGCGCAGGCGCTCGTCGATCCAGTACTGGTGCCACTCCTCGTCGCTGCCCGGCTTGACGAAGAACTCCATCTCCATCTGCTCGAACTCGCGGGTGCGGAAGATGAAGTTGCCCGGCGTGATCTCGTTGCGGAACGACTTGCCGATCTGGCCGATGCCGAACGGGATCTTCCTGCGGGCCGACTGCTGCACGTTCAGGTAGTTGATGAAGATGCCCTGCGCCGTCTCCGGCCGCAGGTACGCCAGGCCCGACTCGTCCTCGACCGGGCCGAGGTAGGTCTTCAGCAGGCCGCTGAACTGCCGCGGCTCGGTGAACGTGCCCTTGTTGCCGCAGTTGGGGCAGCTCACGTCGGCCAGGCCGCCCGCGGGCTCGGCGCCGTGCTTGGCGGCGTACGCCTCCAGCAGGTGGTCGGCCCGGAACCGCTTGTGGCACGACTGGCACTCGGTCAGCGGGTCGGTGAACGTGTCCACGTGCCCGCTGGCCTGCCACACCTCGCGGGCGAGGATGACGGACGAGTCGAGGCCGACGACGTCGTCGCGGCCCTGCACGACGGACTTCCACCACTCACGCTTGACGTTGTTCTTCAGCTCGACACCGAGAGGCCCGTAGTCCCAGGACGCCCGCAGGCCTCCGTAGATCTCGCTCGACGGGAAGACCAGGCCCCGCCGTTTGGCGAGACTGACGATCGTTTCCAGGACGTCGGTGCGGCGTGCCATCAGTGGAGCTCCATCCGGCTGGGTGTCGGCGTTTGAGATCGGGGCCGGGATCCAGGTGATCCCCGGTGAACCGGGCCGGGCAGCCCGGCGGAGTCGCGTGCCGCGAGCAGCCGTACGGCTGGGCACCTGCCCGAATCCGTGGTCCAGCTTAGGGGAATCCCAAGCCGCCGCGCTCAGACCTCGCCAACGGCGCCCTCGGAGCCCGCCTCGCCGGGCAGGCCGTACACCCCCTCGTACGCGCTCGGCTCGTTGATCATGAGGGTCATCAGCGGGTACATCGCCATCCGCGCCGCCGACAGCGCCCGGCGGTAGAACCCCGCGCCCTCCCACTCGCTGACCACGGCCCACAGGGCCGGCTCGTCGACCGCCCTGCCGACCTGCCCCCGCAGGTATCCGGGCTGACCGGCGAGAACGTCGAGGATGGCACGGGCCTGCACGGTGAACTCCCCGGCCTGGGAGCCGGGCACCGAGTAGCGGATCACGGCGAGCATGGCGCCCAGCATGCCACCACGCCGCGCGGAGGTGCGCCCCGGCCACCGGGGTGGCTAGGCTCGGAACGTGGGAAGCGAAACCGATCCGCCCCGGCGCCCGAAGGTCCAAGCGCACCCGCTCGCGCGCAAGCCCGCCCCCGGTGCGCGCGCCGCCCGCGGGGCACGACCGGCGCGACGGCCGCTGCCCGCCGGTGAGCAGTTCTTCACCCCGGGCGCGACGGGGGTGCGGCGGTCGGTCGAGCAGAGGAGCGCCGCGCCGCTGGTCTTCCTGTTCCAGCTTCCGCGCTGGCTGGTCCCGCTGGCGATGGTCGTCCTGCTGCTCGGCGGGCTGGTCCTGCCCGACTGGCGGGGAGCCGTGGTCGTCGCGCCGGTCCTCGTGTTCGTCGTGTGGCTGGCCTACCTGTCGTGGCCGTCGCTACGTCCCAGCGGGAGGCTGCTGCGGGTGGCGCTGGTGACGTTCCTCGTGTTGCTGACGGCGACCCGGCTCGGGCTGATCTGAGCGGCCCGCGCGTACTTTGGCAGTGTGGAGGGCGCGGGACAGGGCGGGTCCGTCCGGTCCTCACCCTTCGCCGGGCTCGGTAGATTCATAGTGCTGAGCCGTACACAGGAGCCCTGATGACCAAGAGCCGCGACGCCGTTCACGAGATCCTCCGCCAGAGCACCGGTTTCCGGAGCGCGCAGGACGTGTTCGCCTCGATGCGCGCGGACGGCTCGAAGATCGGCCTGACGACCGTTTACCGCGCGCTCCAGTCGCTGTCCGACGCGGGCTGCGTCGACGTGCTGCGCACCGACGACGGCGAGTCCGTCTACCGGGCGTGCGAAAGCGAGACGCACCACCACCATCTGGTCTGCCGCCTCTGCGGCCGCACCGTCGAGGTGGCCGGGCCCGCCGTGGAGCGCTGGGCCGAGGTGGTCGGCGCAGAACACGGGTTCACCGAGATCACGCACACCGTCGAGGTCTTCGGCACCTGCGGGTCGTGCGCGGCCGCCGCGGCGGCCGGCTGATCGTGACGGGGTTGTGCGGTCATGGCGACCGCTCCGAGCCTCCCCGCGGGGTACGCTGCCCCCGCCCCGACATAGGGAGATGCCATGCCCTTCAGCCATGACATGGTGTACTCGCTGGCCACCGTGGTCGACCTGATCAACACCAGGTCCGGCGAGCGGGACGGGCTGGCCGACATGGCGGACCTCGAGGCGCTCGTCAGACGCCGCCACGTCAGCGAGGTGGGAGCGCTCACCACGCGTGACCTCGCCGAGGTGCGGACGCTGCGCGCCGCCTTCCACGAGGTCTTCACCGCCCCCGACCGGGCGACGGCGGTCGCGCGGCTCAACACCCTGCTCACCCGGACGCGGATCACGCCGAGTCTCACCGAGCATGACGGCTTCCCCCTGCACGTGCACTACTTCGCGCCGGGCGCCTCGGTCGCCGAGCATCTCGCGGCCGACTGCGGCGTCGCCCTCGCCCACGTCCTGGTCGAGGACGAGTGGGAACGGCTGCGGACGTGCGCCGCCCCCGACTGCGCGCACGTGTTCGTGGACGAGTCGAGGAACCGGTCCCGGGTCTACTGCGACAGCCGTACGTGCGGGAACCGCATGCATGTGGCGGCCTACCGGGCACGCCGCCGCCCGGTGCCCTGACCTGGCCCCTGTCCGGGAGGCGGTGGGGTGGGCGACCCGGTGCCGGGCAACGACCGGCAGCGGCGTCCCCTCCCCAGCCATACGGTTCCTGCCATACGGGTCCAGCCGTTCGGGGAGCGGGCGTGCGGCCGTTCGGGTCCTGCCGTTCGGGGAGCGGGCGTGCGGCCGTTCGGGTCCTGCCGTTCGGGGAGCGGGCGTGGGGCCGTTTCGAAACGCTCCCCAGCAGCTCGGAGACGGGGTCCAGTCGTTCGGTAGATCTTTTGCGGCGCTTGTGACCTGGTCTTATGTCCGGGCTTTGCACCGTATTTTGTCGGTGGCGGTCGATAGCGTGGGGGTTGTTGGACCGTTCCGGCGGGGTGAAGGGGGTGCTCGGGGGTGTCAGTTGGTTCGATCGATGACTGTTCGGCCGAGGAGCACTCCTCACCCGTTCCGGCCTTCTCCTTCGCCTTCGCCGACGGTGCCGGCACTGGCGCCGGTGTGAACGGGGCGGTTCCTGAGCTGTTGAAGGGCACTCCGCTCGATCCGTATTTCGCCTCGCCCGGCAGAGATGACCGCAACGCCGGTGGCGGCGTCCCGATCGGCGGATCGCCCGGCGATGACCGGTCAGTCGCCGGTGATGCGATCGGCGAACCCGTCGGCACCAGTGTCGGCGACGCTGGTGTTGGGGCGGCGGGGTCGGGGGTGCTGGCGAGCGAGTTGCTGGCGATCGCCGCACGGTTGGCGGTTGCCGCCGTGCCGGACATTCCAGGACTGTGCCTGGATGAGGCCGAGACGCTGATACGGGCGCGGGATCTGGTGACCTCGGCGCTGGCCGCCCGGGTGCAGCGGGTTCATGTGACCGGTGAGGCCAAGGCGCACGGGCATGCCTCCACCGGCACCTGGCTCCGCTCCAGCACGCCCATTCCCAGCCCGGCCACCACAAACCCGGCCACCACAGACCCCGCCACTCCCGATCCGGCCACCACAGACCCGGCCGTCCGCGACTCCGCCACCGGCCTGACCACTGCCGATCCCGATCTCCTCACTCCCGATGCGGGCGCCACTGTTGCGGACCGCACGGCAGGCGCGTCCGTCGGCGGTGATGCGGTCGGTGCTGGTGGGGGATCAGTCGGCAGGGTCGGGCCGGGGATGGGGAAGGGGGGTGCGGCTCAGCTGATGCGGATGGCCGTGGAGTTGGCTCGTTTGCCGGTGATCCGGGAGCGGTTTGCTTTGGGTCTGTTGCCGGAGGGGTCGGTGGAGGCGATTACGGCGGTGACGGCCAAGTTGAGTGACGAGGATGCCGTGCGGGCTGAGCCGATCGTGGCGGAGTTGGCCGGGAACGGTTCTCCGGCGCAGATCGCCAAGGTCGGCCGATATCTGCGGGAGTTGCTGAACCCGGGCACGCTGGACAAGGAGTGCGACGACGATTACGCCGCCCGGTTTTTGTTGATGCGGCAGTCGCGTACCGGTGGAGTGGAGGGAGAGTTCCGCCTTGCGCGGGAGGCGTCCGCCGCGCTGGTGGAGTTCATGACCGCCTACGCCCGCCCCAAAGACAAAGACGACGACCGGCCCTTGCGGGTCCGCCAGGCCGACGCCTTCGCCGCCTTGCTGACCAAGAAGGTCTCCACCGAGTTGCTGATCTTGGTCCGCGCCGAATCGATGCCCGACGACGTACCTGCCGCACCCGGTATGGACGACAGCAGCGACGGCGCAACCACCGACGCCCCGACCACCGGACCCGCCATCCCCGCCGAGCCCGGCCAGTCCGGCCAGTCCGGCCAGTCCGCCGAGTCGATCCCCACCCCGACCCTCCAGCCGGACACCCCACCCCATCAGCCCGAACACCCCCGCTCCCCCGAGCCCGGAGACGATCACACCCGGCCACCCGAGGGGTACTCCCGTCAGCAGGCACCACCCGGCGGGGCATCCCCGCCTGGGCACGATCACCCACAACCGGACACAGGCACACGCGCGGGCAGCAGCACCGGCGTGGGCGCCAGCACGCACACTGGCCCGCGCACAGCCACGGGCACGGGTGTGGGAAGCGGGAAACACGCGGACCGGGACGCGCATGCGGGCACCGACGCGCATGCGGGCACCGACGCGTATGCGGGCGCCAGCGGGTCCGCGGGCACCGGTGCGGGCAGCGGAGGACGCGCAGACCGGGGCACCCAAGCGGAAACCAGAGCGTCTGCGGATGCGTGTCGTACGTGTGGGCATGCCCCCGATCGGCTCGCGCCCGGGTTGCTGATCGCTACCGGGCACCTGCTGCCGATCAGCGACATCCACCGCCTGGCCCGCACCTCACGCCTGACCCGCCTGGTCATCAACACCCAAGGACAAGTCCTCGA
>NZ_JBEZDW010000066.1:0-22853 GCF_040802045.1 Microbispora sp. NPDC049125
GGCGCGGTGGTGCTCGTGGATACGCGCCGGTTGGCCGACAGTTTTCCCGCGGTGGACTACTTCGAGGAGGCGCGGCTGCCGTTCGTGGTGGGGGTCAACGGGTTCGACGGGCATTATCCGCATGGTGAGGACGAGATCAGGGAGGCGTTGACGTTGTCGCCGACCACGCCGATCATCCGTACGGACGCCCGTAAGCGGGACTCGGTCAAGACGACGCTGATCACGCTCGTCGAGCACGCCCTCACCACGCAGGTGGGGGCTCCCGGGTGGTGAGCCGGCGGTGCGGGCTAGGGCACACATGCCGTCCGGGCGGCTAGGCTGGGAGCGACTGTTGGTCCACCCACCCGTCCACTCGCTTCGAGGCTGGCCACACACGTGTTCGAGACGCTTTCCGACCGGCTGACTTCGGTCTTCTCCTCCCTACGGTCCAAAGGCAGGCTTTCCGACGCCGACATCGACGCGACCTGCCGCGAGATCCGCATCGCGCTGCTCGAGGCGGACGTCGCGCTGCCGGTCGTCAAGGACTTCGTGGCCCGGGTCAAGGAGCGGGCCCGCGGAGTCGAGGTCTCCCAGGCGCTGAACCCCGCCCAGCAGGTCGTGAAGATCGTCAATGACGAGCTGATCGAGATCCTGGGCGGTGAGACGCGGCGCCTGCGCTACGCCAAGACCCCGCCGACCGTCATCATGCTCGCCGGCCTCCAGGGCTCCGGCAAGACGACCCTGGCAGGCAAGCTCGCCAAGTGGCTGCGCGACCAGGGGCACGCCCCGCTGCTCGTCGCCTGCGACCTCCAGCGGCCCAACGCCGTGCAGCAGCTCCAGGTCATGGCCCAGCGGGCCGAGGTGGCGGTCTACGCCCCCGAGCCCGGCAACGGCGTGGGCGACCCCGTCGCGGTCGCCCGCCAGTCGGTGGAGCACGCCCGGCGCCAGCAGCACGACGTGGTCATCGTCGACACCGCCGGCCGCCTGGGCATCGACCAGGAACTGATGAGGCAGGCGGCCGACATCCGCGACGCCGTCAGCCCCGACGAGATCCTCTTCGTGCTCGACGCGATGATCGGCCAGGACGCGGTCAGCACCGCCGGCGCGTTCCTTGAGGGCGTCGGCTTCGACGGCGTCGTCCTCACCAAGCTCGACGGCGACGCCCGCGGCGGCGCCGCCCTGTCGGTGCGGCACGTCACCGGCCGGCCCATCATGTTCGCCTCCACCGGCGAGAAGCTCGCCGACTTCGACGCCTTCCACCCGGACCGCATGGCGGGCCGGATCCTCGACATGGGCGACATCCTCACCCTGATCGAGCAGGCGCAGAAGACGTTCGACGAGCAGGAGGCCGCCAAGATGGCGGGCAAGCTCGTCGCGGGCGACGGCTTCACGCTGGAGGACTTCCTCGAGCAGATGATGATGGTCCGCCGGATGGGCCCCATCAAGAACCTGCTCGGCATGATGCCCGGCATGGGGCAGATGCGAGACCAGCTCAACCAGGTCGACGACCGGGACCTGGACCGCATCGCCGCGATCATCCGTTCGATGACGCCGGGCGAGCGCCAGGACCCGAAGATCCTCAACGGCTCGCGGCGTGCCCGCATCGCGAACGGCTCCGGCGTCACGGTCACCGAGGTGAGCAACCTCGTCGTCCGCTTCTACGAGGCGCAGAAGATGATGAAGCGGATGACGCAGGGCATGGGCATCCCCGGCATGCCCGGTGGCCGCAAGAACCAGAAGCCGCAGAAGGCCAAGAAGGGCCGCCGGGTCAGCGGCGACCCCCGCAAGGCCGCGCTCGGCAAGGCCGCCGGCGGCGCGTCCGACGACGCTCCGAAGGTGCCGAAGGGCGTGCTGGGCAACCTCGGCGGCGGCCAGCTGCCCCCCGGCCTGGAGCTGCCGCCCGGCTTCGACCCGTCCAAGCTGAAGCTGCCGGGGCAGAAGTAGCCGTACCGGGGAGGCACGTCAGAGCGACACCCCGGGGGCCATGGGGGTGACGTCGATCCTGCCGTCACCGCAGACCGCGGCCTTGAACGGGATCTCGAGGTGCGCCACCTCGTCCGGCGGGATGATCATCAGCCGTGCCGAGGCGGGACACGTGGTCTCGCTCCCGCCGGGCACGACCGTCCAGTGGAGACGCGCGTGGGCGCTCGCGCCCGGCCGCAGCGTGACCCGATGGGGCGTCACGCTCTCCCGGCGCGTCCGCGTCCGCAGCGCGTCCCCATGGCCGTCGATCATGATGAGCCCGACGAAGCCGTAGACCCAGCAGGTCTTCGACGAGGTGTTGGTCAGGACGAGTGCCGCGTACCGCTGGCCCGCCCCCGCGTCCTGCGCTCCGGTCTTCGCCCGCAGCCCCGTCGTACGGCACCGCCTGGCCGGGGCCTGCGCGGACGCCTTGGCCGGGGCCTGCGCCGACGCCGCCCTGACCGCTCCGGAGCCCGGCGCCCGCACGGCCGTCGTCGTCGCGCCGCCCGCCTGGCTCATGCCGCTCGCGTGAGTCGCGACGGGGCGGGCGGGCGCGGTGCCGGCCGGTGCCGCGCAGGCGCTCAGGAGCGCGAGACCGGTGACGGCTGTGGCGAGGCGTGCAGTGCCTCTGCTTCGTTCCATGTCCTGTGAGACGCCCGGATCGGCTGGTAGGTTCAGGTGGGAGGCGTTTTGGCGAATCCACGCCTTTCCCGGAGCCTGTCATGGCGAAGCATCCGCAATCATCTGGCAGAATGTCAGGCTGGAACATCGTGGCCATGCGGGTGCCCTCTCACCCCCGCCGGTCGCGCCTGTCCCTCGGGCGGGCTCCCATCGTGCCCCACTCGATGTGACACCGCTCACCCACGCTCTAATGCAGGAGAGACCACACCCGTGGCAGTCAAGATCAAGCTCAAGCGGCTCGGAATGATCCGCAACCCGCAGTACCGCATCGTCATCGCCGACAGCCGCAGCAAGCGCGACGGTCGTGCGATCGAGGAGATCGGCCTGTACCACCCGAAGGAGAACCCCTCGCGCATCGAGGTCGACTCCGAGCGGGCTCAGTACTGGCTGGGCGTCGGTGCACAGCCCACCGACCCGGTTCTCAAGATCTTCAAGCTGACCGGTGACTGGCAGAAGTTCAAGGGCGAGCCGGCTCCGGCGCCGCTCCTGGTGGCCGAGCCCAAGCCCGACCGTCACGCGCTCTACGAGGCCGCGGCCCGGGAGACCCTGTCCGCCGACGCGGGCGCCACCGCCACCACGCCGAAGAAGGCCAAGCGGCCGGCGAAGGCCGAAGAGACCACCGAGGCCCCCGCAGCCGAGGAGAAGCCGGAAGGCGAGGCCTGAGGTGCTCGAGGAGGCCCTCGAGCACCTCGTCAAGGGCATCGTCGAGCATCCTGACGATGTCCGGGTCCGCCCCCGGCGCATCCGCACCGGGCGCGTTCTCGAGGTCCGGGTTCACCCGGAGGACCTCGGCAAGGTCATCGGCCGCGGCGGCCGTACGGCCAAGGCGTTGCGCACGGTCGTGAACGCCCTGTCCAACGGCAAGTACGTGCGGATCGACCTGGTCGACCTGGACGAGGCGCGCTGAGCCGTACCCTTGTGGCCGGGGGACCCTCTCACGGGGGTCCCCCGGCTCTTTTTCAGGGCCGTCGCCTCGCGGCGGGGCCGATGGTTGTCGAAGGCCGGATGGTCGTCGAAGGAAGGCGAGACGTGCAGCTTGTCGTGGGCAGGATCGGCCGACCGCACGGTGTGCGGGGCGAGGTCACCGTCGAGGTGCGCACCGACGACCCCGGCACGCGCTTCGCGACGGGGACGGAGCTGGCCACCGATCCTCCGGGCGCCGGTCCGCTCACCGTGGAGGGCGCGCGCTGGCACAAGGACATCCTGCTGCTGGCCCTGGCCGGGGTGAACGACAGGGAGGCGGCCGAGGCTCTGCGCGGCACGCTGCTCGTCATCGACTCCGCCGACGTCGCGCCTTCGCAGGACCCGGACGAGTTCCACGACCACCAGCTCATCGGGCTCGCGGTCGTGACGACCGAGGGGGAGCGGATCGGCGAGGTCACCGACGTCCTCCACCACGGTCAGGACCTGCTCGTCGTGAAACGCCCCTCCCGTGACGACTTCTACGTGCCGTTCGTCAAGGCGCTCGTGCCCGACGTCGACCTCGGCAAGGGCGTGCTGGTCGTCGACCCGCCGCCGGGGCTGCTCGACCTCGACGAGACCCGGTAGGGCCGTCCCGTGCGCGTCGACATCATCTCGATCTTCCCGGAGTACTTCGCCCCGCTCGACGTGTCCCTCATGGGCAAGGCGCGTGAGCGCGGCCTGCTCGACGTCCACGTCCACCAGCTCAGGGACTGGGCGCACGACGTCCACAGGACCGTCGACGACACGCCGTACGGCGGCGGGCCCGGCATGGTGATGAAACCCGAGGTCTGGGGCGACGCGATCGACGCCGTGGTCGCGCGGGGCCGGGCGTCGGCGGGCGAGGGCCTGCCCCGGATGGTCGTCCCGACCCCGAGCGGCCGGCCGTTCACCCAGGAGGTGGCGCTGGAGTACGCCGCCGAGCCGTGGCTGCTGTTCGCCCCCGCCCGTTACGAGGGCATCGACTCCCGCGTCGTCGCCGAGTACGGCACGCCCCTGCGAGCCGACGAGGTGAGCATCGGCGACTACGTCCTCGCCGGGGGAGAGGCCGCCGTCCTGGTGATCGTCGAGGCGGTCGGGAGGCTGCTCCCGGGCGTACTCGGCAACGCCCGCTCGGTCGCCGACGACTCCTTCGCCCCCGGCGCCATGGCCAACCTCCTGGAGGGCCCCGTCTACACCAAGCCGCCCGTGTGGCGCGGCCACGAGGTGCCGCAGATCCTGCTGTCGGGCCACCACGGCAGGATCGCCCGCTGGCGCAGGGACGAGGCGCTGCGCCGTACGCTCGGCAAGCGGCCCGAGCTGGTCGGCAGGATCGGCGAGGAGAGCCTCGACAAAGACGACCGCCGGGTCATCGAGGAGTTCGAGGAGCGCCGCTCCGCCGCCTCGTTTCGCGCCGGGCCGGAAGATATGGCAGACTGAATCGCTGCTGCCGTCTGCGGTTCGGCCGGGTGAGGCCCGGCCCCAGACGGAGCGACCGAGACGTATCAAACCAGCACGCGTGTCCCCCTCGTCGCCGGGCCTGTGGCCCGGCCGGGTGGACCTCCGCGCGCCGATGTCGATGAGGAACCGCCGCCATGCACACGCAGATCCAGGAGCTCGAGAAGGCTGCTCTCCGCAGCGACGTACCGGATTTCCGCCCGGGTGACACGCTGGAGGTCCACGTCCGCGTCGTCGAGGGCAACCGGTCCCGTATCCAGGTGTTCAAGGGCTTCGTCCTGCGCCGCCAGGGCGGCGGCATCCGTGAGACTTTCACGGTCCGGAAGGTCAGCTACGGCGTCGGCGTCGAGCGGACGTTCCCCGTCCACAGCCCGGTGATCGAGAAGATCACGCTGGTGACCCGCGGTGACGTCCGCAGGGCCAAGCTTTACTACATGCGCGACCTGCGCGGTAAGGCCGCCCGTATCCGCGAGAAGCGCGACGCCCTGCCGGCCGCCAAGTAAGGCCGACGACGATCGTGGTCCGTGCCTGCTGGTACGGGCCACTTTCTTTTTGCGAGGACAGCCGCGTCCGCGGCACGCACCGTCGTGGACATCATCTAGGCTCAGCAGCGATTGGTTAGCGAGGGTCAGGGGTCCGGCACGCGCCGCCCCGCCCAGGACGGGGTGGACGTGGTCGCCGAAGACGTCAAGCCGGCCGCTGAGGACGGCAAGAAGAGGGGCTCGTTCTGGCGGGAGTTGCCCGTTCTCATCGTGGTGGCTCTCGCTCTGGCACTTCTGATCAAGTCCTTCGTGGTCCAGGCGTTCTACATCCCGTCGGAGTCGATGGAGGACACCCTCCTCGTAAACGACCGCGTGCTCGTCAACAAGCTCGTGTACAACGTGCGGGACATCGAGCGCGGCGACATCGTCGTGTTCTCCGGGCTCGACTCCTGGGATCCCGAGGTGCAGATCGAGGAGCCGTCGAACCCGGTGGCCGGCGCGCTCCGCTGGGTCGGCACCGCGCTCGGCCTGGTCCCGGGGGAGAAGGACTACATCAAGCGGGTCATCGGCGTGCCGGGCGACAAGGTCAAGTGCTGCGACGCACAGGGCCGGATCACCGTGAACGGCGTTCCGCTGGAGGAGAAGGCCTACCTCTACCCGGGTGACGTCCCCTCGGGGGACAAGTTCGAGGTCACCGTTCCCCCCGGCAGGCTCTGGGTGATGGGCGACCACCGCTCCGTCTCGTACGACTCCAGAAGGCACCAGGGCGACCCGGGCGGCGGGACGATTCCGGCGGACAAGGTCGTCGGTCGCGCCTTCGTGATCGTGTGGCCCTTCGACCGGGCGACGATCCTGCCGATCCCGCCGACGTTCGCGCAGCCGGCTCTGGCGGCCGCCGAGGGCGCCGCTCCGCTCGTTCTCGGCTTCGCCGGCGCCCTGCCGCTGGTGGCGCTGCGCCGACGGTCGGCGAGGCGGTAGCCCGTGGCCACGACCGAAGAGACCGAAGAAAAGGAATCCCGGCCCGCGAAGAAGACCTCGAGCCTGCGTGAGACGCTCTACTTCACGCTGGGCGGAATCGTGGTCGCGCTGCTCGTGCACACCTTCGTCCTGCAGTCGTTCTACATCCCGTCGGCGTCGATGGAGAAGACGCTGCTGATCAACGACCGGGTCATCGTCAACAAGCTCGCCTACCGGTTCGGGTCGGTGGAGCGTGGCGACATCGTCGTCTTCAAGGGCTGGGACGGCGAGGACACGATCAAACGGGTGATCGGGATCGGCGGCGACACCGTCAAGTGCTGCGACGCCAAGCGCCGGATCACCGTCAACGGGACGCCGCTCGACGAGGAGGACAAGTACCTCTACCCGGGGGTCTACCCTTCCGGGCAGGAATTCCAGGTGAAGGTCCCTCAGGGGCGGTTGTGGCTGATGGGCGACCACCGCAACAACTCGATGGACTCCCGGTACTTCCTGGACGATCCCAACCACGGGACGATCGCGGTGAGCGACGTGACGGGGCGGGCCTTCGCCCGGTACTGGCCCCTGTCGCGCCTGTCCATGCTGTCCCGGCCGCCGACTTTCTCCGACGTCCGCTGAGCTCACCTGCGGCTTTGCCGCAGGCGCGGTTCCTGCCGTATCGCCTGGCCGGAATGGGGCGTAATCTGCTTGTCGTCATGACAGCTGCGTATCGCCCACGTCCCAGCGTCGTACGGCGGGATTCGGGACTCTACGGTTACGAGCGGGCGCTGGCCCGGCGGGGGTTCGCTCCCGTCGCCGGGGTGGACGAGGCGGGCCGGGGCGCCTGTGCCGGGCCGCTCGTCGTCGCCGCGGTGGTCCTGGGGCGGGACATCGACGGGTTGACGGACTCCAAGCTCCTCACGGAGCCCGTCCGCGAGCGTCTCTACGACCGGGTCGTCGCCACGGCCAGGGCGGTGAGCGCCGTCGTCATCCCTCCCGAGGAGATCGACGCGCGGGGGCTGCACAAGTGCAACATCGCCGGCATGCGCCGCGCGGTGGCCGGCCTGGGCGTCGACCCCGGTTACGTCCTGACCGACGGCTTCCCGGTGGCCGGCCTGCCGGCCCCGTCGCTGGCCGTGTGGAAGGGCGACCAGGTCGCGGCCTGTGTCGCGGCGGCCTCCATCGTGGCCAAGGTCACCAGGGACCGTATGATGCACGGCTTGCACGAGATCTACCCGCAGTACGGCTTCGCCGAGCACAAGGGCTACGTGACGCCCGGCCACCGGCGGGCCTTGGCTGTGCACGGACCCAGCCCTCACCATCGGTTCTCGTTCGTGACGGTGGCGAGGGTGACTCGTGGGATGGAGATCCCGGACGTGAGCCCATGGACCGGGCAAGATGGGGACATGCGCGAGAATGAGGTGGGGGCCGGTGTCGTCTGAACAGGCGCACGCGACGGGGAGCGGAAGTGGAGGACCGGGATGAGCGCGGAAGATCTCGAGAAGTATGAGACCGAGATGGAGCTGCAGCTCTACCGGGAGTACCGCGACGTGGTCGGGCTGTTCACCTACGTCGTGGAGACCGAGCGGCGCTTCTATCTCACCAACTCCGTCGATCTCGACGTGCGCACCGCGGAGAACGGGGACGTCTTCTTCGACGTCAAGATGCAGGACGCCTGGGTGTGGGACATGTACCGCCCGGCCAGGTTCGTGAAGAACGTCCGGGTCGTGACTTTCAAGGACGTCAACGTCGAGGAGCTGGCCAAGCCGGACCTGGAGATGCCCAAGGAGGGCTTCTCCAGCTGAGACCGGTTATCCCCAGAATGACGTTCGGCTGATTCCGCCTGCCCCTGGCTGCCGCATCGTCGTGTCATGCGGATCCTCGCGTACGCGCTTCTCGCGTCACTCGCCTTCCTCGTGCCCCCGGCCCAGCCCGTTTCCCCCGACCGGGCAGCATTTCTCTCCTCGGTGTCCGCGGAGTCGTCAGCGCCGATTTCCAGGCCCATTTCCAGTGGGGTCTCTCTCGTGGACGCGTCCAGGGCGGACGGGTCTGGTGGGGGCGCGTTACGGGTGGGTTCGCCATGGACTGGTCGCAGGGGAGCTGACCGGACACGGCTCTTCCTGTGGGCGCCTCCCTGGCGAGCTCCTTCCCGGTGGACGCCTTCCCGGGTAGTGCTTGGCAGGGGAGTGCCTGGCCGGTGGACACCCACCCAGCGGACACCCACACAGCGGGCGCCCACACAGCGGGCGCCCACACAGCGGGCGCCCGCGCGTTGGGCGCCTGCGGGGCGGGAGCGGGGCCCCGCTGAGTGGCGGTGGCCGCTCGCCGGGCGGCCGCAGATGCTCAGGCGCTTCGATCCTCCGCCTCAGCGCTGGCTGTCCGGCCATCGCGGTGTCGATCTCGACGCTCAGCCTGGGTCGAAGGTTCGCGCGGCGGGGCCTGGGGTGGTCCGGCTGGCGGACCGGGTGGCCGGCCGGGGCGTCGTGGTGATCGTCCATCCCGGCGGGCTCCGCACGACCTATCTGCCGGTCCGTGCCTCAGTCCGGCCGGGGGACACCGTGGTGGCAGGCGAGGCGATCGGCGTGGTGGAGGACACCGTTGGCCACTGCGCTGGGCTCTGCCTGCACTGGGGGCTCTTGCGGGGGTCCCTGTACCTCGACCCACTCCTGCTGTTCGGCTACGGACAGGTCCGCCTCCTCCCGATCTGGTCTCACGCAACCCGCAGTTCAGCTGAGTGAGCCCGCACCGCGAGGCGTACCGAGTGGGAAGGCCACCCGGAGTCCGGCCAGGTGTGCGGCCCCCGAGACGAACCCGCTTGGCGCCCCCGTGGGGCCCCGAGTTGACCGTTGTCGTTCAGGCGCGGGGATGGGCCTGACGGTAGGCCGCTCGAAGGCGTTCGATGGACACGTGGGTGTAGATCTGCGTGGTCGCGAGAGATGCGTGGCCGAGCATCTCCTGGACGCTGCGCAGGTCCGCCCCGCCCTCCAGCAGGTGTGTCGCCGCGCTGTGGCGCAGGCCGTGCGGTCCCATGTCAGGCGCTTCGGCGGCGGCGAGCCGGGCGTGCACGACGCGCCGGACCGTCCCTTGGTCGATCCGGCCTCCTCTGACACCGAGGAAGAGCGCCGGCCCCGTCCCGTCGCGGATCCACACGGGCCTGCCGCGCACGCACCAGGCGTCGAGAGCCCGGAGGGCGGGCAGGCCGAAGGGCACGGTCCGCTCCTTGCGTCCCTTGCCCAGCACGCGGACGGTGTTGCGATCGCGATCAACGTCGTCCACATCCAGGCCGCAGAGCTCGCTCACCCGCATCCCCGTGCCGTACAACAGCTCCATGATCGCTTGATCGCGCAGGTCTTTCGCGTCACCGGGCCCGTCGAGGTCGAGGGCCGCCTCCGCCTCCGCCTGGTCGAGCACGGCCGGAAGGCGGCGGCCCGCCTTGGCGGTGCCCAGGAGAAGCCCGGGATCGCTCGCCAGCCACCCCTGCCGGCGGCAGTAAGCCGTGAAGATCCGAGCACACGCGGTCCGGCGAGCCAGGGTGGCGCGAGAACGGCCCGCCCGGTGCTGGCCTGCGAGCCACCCCCGGAGGACCGCGACCTCCAGCCCGTCGACGCTCTCATGGCCGGCAGCCTCCAGATGCGCGAGCAGAGAGGTCACATCCCCCATGTACGCCCTGACGGTATGGGCCGACAGGTCTCGTTCCAGGCGGAGATGCCGTTCGAACCTGAAGAGAACGTCCTCAAAGCTCAGAGGCATGTGGCTCCTCCAGCTAGATGCCGATCACCATGGGCGGCATGCTACCGCCGGGCCTTCCTGACCACCCTTCCGTCGCGCCACCGACGCACCGCGCTGTCGCACTACTCCGGACGCTTTGGCCGTCTGCCCGCTCGGTCTGCCCGCTCGGGCGGCCTGTTCGGGCGGCCTGTTCGGCCGGTTCAGTTGGTCGACCCGTTCGGGTGGTCCGTTCGGTCGGTTGCCCGCTCGTGTCACCGTGGGATCTGCCTGTGTTCCCGGACATTCACCGCCGGTCGGGTCGTCGCAGCCGCCAGCCGCGGTCGACGGACTCGACGAACCCGGCGGCGGCAAGAGCGCCCAGACAGCCGAGGGCTGTGGTGAGGTCGACCCCGGCAGCCACGGCGATGGCGGCGGGGCCCGCCGGGCCTCGCGCGGGAATCGCCTCCAGCACCCGCCTGGTCTCCTCGTTGAGCCCGTCCGTTGGCCGGACCGGCCCTCGCCGCTCGGGAGCCAGATCGTCACCGATGGCGCCTACCAACTCGACGACCTCCTCGACCGAGGTGACACATACCGCTTTGCCTTGCCGGATCAGCACGTGGCAGCCTGTGGACGCCTCGGCCGTTATCGGGCCTGGCACCGCCATCAGGTGCCGGTTCAGGCCGGATGCGTGCGTGGCCGTGTTGAGCGCCCCGCTGCGCACCGCCGCCTGGACGACCACCGTCCCACGCGACAGAGCGGCGATCACCCGGTTCCTCACCAGGAAGCGGAGCCGGGTGGGGTGGGCGCCCGGCGGCCATTCGCTGACCACCACGCCCCGCGACCGCACGGCGCGGAACAACTCCTCGTGTGCGCTGGGGTAACAGATGTCCGTTCCGCAGGCGAGGACGACCACCGTCGCCGCCTGAGACGCCAGCGCCCCCCGGTGCGCGGCGCCGTCGATCCCGTAGGCTCCGCCGCTGACCACGGACCAGCCCCGGTCGCCGAGTCCGGACGCGAACTCGGCGGCCACAGTGGTGCCGTACGCCGTCGCCGCCCTTGAGCCCACTATCGAAACGGAGCGCAGGCAGGAGAATCGGAGGTTGGCCCGCCCGTCGAGCCAGAGCCCGAAGGGACGCGTGTCGGCGAGGTCGTCGAGCTGGGTCGGCCATTCGGCGTCGCCAGGAATGATCAGCCGGGCGCCCCGCTCGCGCCCCTGTGAGAGGTCGGCCACGGAGTCGGCGCGCCGGGCCGCCCAACCGGCGACCAACTGGTCCAGGTCGGTCCGCCGCCTCGACATCTGGGCGAGCTCCCGTTCATCGCGGACGAACTCCGGCGCCAACACCCCTCGTCGTGCCTGGGCGAGCGCCTCCTCGGCCCCGTACCGGGCGATCAGCCGGCCCATGACCGGATCTCCGGCCTCCGCCATCCGCATCAGCGCGACCCGCGCCAGCCGCTCCCCGTCGTCGCCCATGTCCGGCTGTCCCTGGAGAGGCAGGCCGGGCCGCTCTCCGTCGCGGACGTCGCCGGGACGGTCCGGCGGCATCCCCTCTGCCGGTCTGCCGTCGCCGGGTCTGCTGTCGCCGGGTCTGCTGTCGCGGGATCTGTCCTCGCCGGGTCTGCTGTCGCGCGATTTGTGCTCGCCTGGTCTGCCGTCTCCCGGGGTGTCCTCGCGGTTCTGGCGTGGTCTGTCCTGGCGCGGTTCATCGTCATGCCGTCTGGTCTGCATCTGCGCTTCGTCACTCCACTCCGAGCCACATCGCCAGGGCCGCCGATGTCTCCGGCTCCCCTGGACGGTCTTTGCCTGCCAAGTCCGCGAGGGTCCACGCCACCCGGAGGATCCGATGGAGCCCGCGCGCGCTGAGGGTGCCGAGATCCAGGCCCCGGTGCAGCGGTGCGAGAGCGCCGTCAGGAACGCGGAAATCGGTTTGCAGCGCCGCCGAAGAGACGTCGGCGTTGCTGAGCCACGGGGTGCCCGCCAGCCGTTTTGCCGCCCGATCGCGGGCGAGCAGCACACGCTCGGCCACAGCGGCGCTGGGCTCGGTGAAGTGCCGGTCCGCCAGCAGCTCCGCCCGGGTGGCCAGGCCGATCCTCACCTTCACGTCGATCCTGTCCAGCAACGGGCCGGACAGCCGTGCGAGGTAGCGGCGCCGGGCTGTGGGGGTGCAGCGGCATGGGTGGCCCGGCGTCCCCTGCAGCCCGCATGGGCAAGGGTTGGCCGCCAGCACGAGCATGAACCTCGCGGGGAACGTGACCGTCCCGACTGCCCGCGAGATCGTGACCCTGCCCGACTCGAGCGGCTGGCGAAGCGAGTCGAGCACCGCCGTGGCGAACTCCGGTGCCTCGTCCAGGAACAGCACCCCTCGATGCGCCAACGACACCGCTCCCGGACGGACGACGCCGCCGCTTCCCCCGCCGACGACGGCCGCCATCGTCGCGCTGTGGTGGGGAGCCACGAAGGGAGGACGCGTGAGCAGGGGCCGGCCGGGAGGCAGCCTGCCCGCCACCGAATGGATGGCCGACACCTCCAGGGCCTGGTCGGTGTCGAGCGGGGGCAGAAGGGTGGGCAGCCGCTCGGCCAGCATGGTCTTGCCGCTGCCGGGCGGGCCGAGCATCCAGAGGTTGTGGCCTCCGGCGGCGCACACTTCCAGTGCCTTCCGTCCCACCGGCTGGCCTGCCACGTCACGCAGGTCGAGGTCACGGCCCTCCGGCTGTCCGCCGGGGTCCGGCCTGTCGGCGGGCCCGGCCAGGGAAGCGGCGTCGTCCACCACCGGCAGCCGACGCAGGTCCCCTGAGCGTAGCCACTCAACCAGCTCGCCCAGGGTCGCGACGGGGACGACCGTCAGCCCCGGCACCAGCGCGGCCTCGGCGGCGTTCAGCGAGGGGACGACGATTGTGCGGGCCCCCGCCTCCGCCGCGGCGAGTGCGGCCGCGAGCACTCCCCGGACGGGTCTGACCCTGCCGTCGAGGCCGAGCTCGCCGAGGAACATCGGCCCGGCGACGCGCGCCGCCGGGACGGCCCCGGCCGCACCGAGCACGGCGATCGCGATCGCCAGATCGAAGATCGACCCTCTCTTCGGCAGGCTCGCCGGAAACAGGCTGACCGTGACACGGGCGTCCGGCCAGGAGAAGCGGCTGTTGATCAATGCCGACCTGACCCGGCCCCGGGCCTCGCTGATGGCGGTGTCGAGCAGGCCGATGAAGTGGGCGCCCGCCACGCCCGGCCCCACGTCGGCCTCGACCTCGACCACCCGCCCGGTGACCCCCACCAGCGCGACGCATCGCGTACGTGCGACAGCCACCTCAGATCACTCCCCGCTCGTGCCGGATGGCGAAGTCACCCGCGAACCGCTCCAGCGCGATCACGTCGACCCGGATCGCACCGAAGCTCTCGGGCTGCGTGGCCAGCCACCGGCCGGCCAGAGACCGCAGGCGCAGCAGCTTGTCGCGCGTGACGGCCTCGAACGCCGTGCCGTGGCTGCGACCTGACCGGGTCTTCACCTCCACGATCACCAGTGCCTGCCCGTCGCGGGCGATGATGTCGATCTCCCCGTCGGCGCATCGCCAGTTCCTGGCGAGGATGCGCATGCCTCCCGACTGCAGAAAGTCGGTGGCGATCTGCTCGCCGTGCCTGCCCAGCCGATCCTTCGATGCCATGGGACCACCTCCGGCCACGACCTTCGCCCCTCCGGTGCCGCACGCGATCGCCAGAACGTGTTTCTGGGGACAACCCCGCGAGCCGCGGTCACCCCTGTGGGTAACTTGTGGACAACCTGTGGAAAGTGGTTCGCGTACCGCTGGGGAACACGCAGAGTGGAGACGTGCCGGACTTCCGGCCATGGGCCGTACCTGCTTCACGAGGAGCGATGCGAGGAGAGCGCGTTGATCGAGGGACTGATCGAGGACCTGGGGGCGAACGCCGGAGTGGTGCTGCCGGAGGTCCACGTGACAGGCGGCGATCCCGTCCTGCGATCGGGATTCAGGATCGGCACGGCCGCCGCCGCCTCAGTCGGTGCGGCGACGGCCGCCGTCGCCGCCCTGGCACATCGCCATCGCCGCGACCCCGCTCGTCGCACGTCCGCCTCCGAGCCCTCGCCGTACGTCACCGTCGACGTACGGCACGCCGCGATCGCCTTCCAGAGCGAGCGGCACTTCCGGATCGACGGGCGGCCCATGGAATTGTGGGCGGAGCTCTCGGGCGACTACCGGACGCGGGACGGCTGGGTAAGAATCCACTGCAACTTCGACCACCATCGCGACGCGGCCCTCCGAGGGCTGGGGCTTCGCCCGGGCGCCACCCGCGCTGATCTCGCACGGGGCTGCGAAAGCCGTACCGCGATGGAGATCGAGGAAGTGGTGACCGCCGAGGGTGGATGCGCCGCCGCGCTGCGGAGCAGGGACGAGTGGCTGGCGCACCCGCAGGCGCGCGCCATCGCGGGGCTGCCGCTGGTCGGCCTCTCCCCGCTGCCCGGGCCGTACGGAGCCGCCTCGGCCGTCACCGGGCATGACGACCGGCTCCCCGCCGGTGGCGAGCGGATCCGGAGCGGCGACGCGGGGGCGGGCAGGCCGCTGAGCGGCGTGCGGGTGCTCGACCTCACCCGGGTGATCGCCGGGCCGGTGGCGGCGCGCACGCTCGCAGCCCACGGCGCCGAGGTGCTGCGCGTGGGAGCGGCGCATGTTCCCGAGGTCCCTGGCCTCGTCGCGGAGACGGCCTTCGGTAAGCGCTCGTGCCACATCGACCTTCGCTCGGAGCCTGACAGGCTGCGCGAGCTCGTACGGCAGGCCGACGTGGTGATCCAGGCCTACCGGCCGGGATCGCTCAGTGCCAGGGGCTTCGGCGCCGGGGAACTGGCCGCGCTCCGGCCGGGGATCGTCTGCGTGGACGTCTCGGCGTACGGCTCGCGCGGCCCGTGGGCGGAGAGAAGGGGCTTCGACAGCCTGGTCCAGACGGTGTGCGGAATCGCTCACGAAGCGGGGGACGGCTCCCGGCCGGGCGCGCTGCCCGCCCAGGCGCTCGACCACGCCACCGGCTACCTGGCCGCGTTCGGGGCGGTCGCCGCACTGCTGCGCCGTACGGCCGAAGGCGGCTCCTGGCAGGTGGAGGTGTCGCTGGCGAGGACGGCCGCCTGGCTGGACGGGCTCGGCAGGGTCGACGGCGCCGCGGCCGGGAAGCCGCCGGCCGGCGACTTACCGGCCGGCGGCCTGCTTCCCGGTGATCTGCTGGCCACCATGCCCAGCGCGTTCGGCACTCTCACGTACGTCACGCCACCCGGCCACATCGACGGCGCCCCGCCGTACTGGGCCGGTCCGCCCCCGCGGCGGGGCGAGCACGCGGCCGCGTGGACGACTCGGCGCGCGGCGGGACCGGCGCCGGTCAACTGACGGGACGAATCCAGGTAGACTGTTCGACGGCCTGCCAGGCGGGCCGAATTCGCACGCCCACCAACGAGCCGCCTTCTCGGTCCGGACCCTGTCCGGCGAAAGCGGCCCGGGGCGTCAGGACGCGGGCACCTCGCTCGCGTGACCAACCGAGACTGTGCCTCACAGGCACACGACCATGGAGGACATCATCACCATGGCTCCCGTCGTCACCATGCGACAGCTGCTGGAGAGCGGCGTTCACTTCGGCCACCAGACCCGTCGGTGGAACCCGAAGATGAAGCGCTTCATCTTCACGGAGCGCAACGGCATCTACATCATCGACCTGCAGAAGTCGCTGTCGTTCATCGACCGCGCCTACGACTTCGTGAAGGAGACCGTCGCGCACGGCGGCTCCATCATGTTCATCGGCACGAAGAAGCAGGCCCAGGAGTCCATCGCCGAGCAGGCGTCGCGTGTCGGCATGCCGTACGTGAACCAGCGCTGGCTGGGCGGCATGCTCACCAACTTCTCGACGGTCCACAAGAGGCTCCAGCGTCTGAAGGAGCTGGAGGAGCTCGACTTCGACAACGTGGCCGCCTCCGGGCTCACGAAGAAGGAGCTCCTGATGCGCCGCCGCGAGAAGGACAAGCTGGAGCGCACCCTCGGCGGCATCCGCGACATGGCGCGCGTTCCCAGCGCGATCTGGATCGTGGACACCAAGAAGGAGCACATCGCGATCAACGAGGCCAAGAAGCTTGGCATCCCGGTCGTCGCGATCCTGGACACCAACTGCGACCCCGACGAGGTCGACTACCCGATTCCGGGCAACGACGACGCGATCCGCGCCGTCAGCCTCCTCACCCGCGTGATCGCTGACGCCGTGGCCGATGGTCTGATGACCCGCGCCGGCGCCGGTCGCGGTGACGAGAAGCCCGCCGGCGTGGCCGCCGTCGAGCCGCTGGCCGAGTGGGAGCGCGAGCTCCTCGAGGGTGCCGAGGCCGCTCCGGCCGCGGAGGCCGCCGGGACCGCCGAGGCTCCGGAGAGCGCCGAGCTCGCCGAGGCCCCCGCCGCGGAGACCGTGACGGACACCGCCGAGACCGCCGACGAGCCGGTCGCCGAGGCCCCCGCCGCGGAGCAGGGCGAGCAGGCCTAGTTCCGCACCGTACGGCAGGCCGTACGGGCACCAAGGCTCCACCCGGGTGGGCGCTCCAATCGAGGGGCGCCCACCTCCCACGACGATTCGCATTCGGGCCGAAGAGGAAATTGGACAATGGCTTCCGTGAACATGGCCGACGTCAAGCGGCTTCGTGAGCTGACCGCCGCCGGCATGATGGACTGCAAGAAGGCGCTCGAGGAGTCGGAGGGCGACCTCGACAAGGCCGTCGACATCCTGCGCCTCAAGGGCGCCAAGGACGTCGGCAAGCGCGAGGCCCGTACCGCGTCGAACGGCCTGGTCGCCGTCAAGCACGAGGGCGACTCCCTCGCCGCGCTGCTCGAGATCAACTGTGAGACCGACTTCGTCGCGAAGAACGAGCGCTTCCAGGAGCTCGCCGCGGAGATCGTCGATCACATCGTCACGAGCAAGCCGGCTGACGTGCCGACCCTCCTGGAGTCCCAGGTCGGCGCCAAGACTGTCAAGGAGCTGCTCGACGAGGCCAACGCGGCCCTCGGCGAGAAGATCGAGATCCGTCGGTTCTCCCTGCTCGAGGGTGGCTACATCGCCTCCTACATGCACAAGACCGACCCGCAGCTTCCTCCGGCGGTGGGCGTGCTCGTGCAGCTCGACAAGCCGAACGCGGAGATCGCCAAGGACATCGCCCAGCACACCGCCGCGATGGCGCCGAAGTACCTCAGCCCCGCCGAGGTGCCGGCCGACGTCATCGAGAAGGAGCGGTCGCTGTTCGAGCAGATGACCCGCGACGAGGGCAAGCCCGAGGCGGCTCTCCCGAAGATCGTCGACGGCCGGATCAACGGCTGGTACAAGGACTTCACGCTGCTGGAGCAGGCTTTCGTGAAGGACAACAAGAAGACGATCGCCAAGGTGACGGCGGAGGCCGGCGTCAAGGTCCTGGCCTTCACCCGCTTCAAGGTGGGCCAGGCTTAGGCTTAACTGCCAGGAGCTTGGACCCGCATTCCATACGAGGAGGCCGCCGCCGTGCAGGACAACACCAGATCCGCCGCGCCGGCGGCCTCGTCGTACGACGGGCCGCTCCGGTGGAAGAGAGTGATGCTGAAGCTGTCCGGCGAGGCGTTCGCCGGCGGCGAGTCCCTGGGGATCGACCCCTTGGTCGTCGCCCAGCTCGCCGACTCCGTCGCCGAGGCCGTCCGTGAGGGCGTGCAGGTGGCGGTGGTCGTGGGCGGTGGCAACATGTTCCGCGGCGCGGCCCTGTCGGAGCGCGGCATGGACCGCGCCCGGGCCGACTACATGGGCATGCTCGGGACCGTCATCAACTGCCTCGCGCTGCAGGACTTCCTCGAGAAGCGCGGCATCGACACCCGGGTGCAGACCGCGATCACGATGCAGCAGGTGGCCGAGCCGTTCCTGCCGCGCCGGGCCATCCGTCACCTGGAGAAGGGGCGGGTCGTCATCTTCGGCGCGGGGCTGGGATCGCCCTTCTTCTCCACCGACACCTGCGCGGCGCAGCGCGCGCTCGAGATCGGCGCCGAGGCCCTTCTCAAGGGCACCCAGGTCGACGGCGTCTACGACTCGGATCCGCGGAAAAACCCCGACGCGGTCCGATTCGACCAGCTCGAATACGGTGAGGTGCTGACGCGCGGCCTCGGGGTCATGGACGCAACCGCGATCAGCCTGTGCATGGACAACGGCCTGCCCATCGTGGTCTTCGACCTGATGGGTGAGGGCAACATCCTGCGGGCGGTCCGTGGTGAGAAGATCGGCACGCTGGTGAGTCCGGCAGGGAAATAGGGAGCCGCAGTGATCGACGATACCCTCCTCGAGGCCGAGGAGAAGATGGACAAGGCGGTGACGGTCGCCAAGGACGACTTCGCCGGTATCCGTACCGGGCGCGTCACCCCCTCGATGTTCAACAAGATCAACGTGGACTACTACGGGTCGCCGACGCCGATCCAGCAGCTCGCGTCGTTCCACGTTCCCGAGGCCCGCATGGTGCTGATCCAGCCGTACGACAAGGGCTCGCTGAGCGCGGTCGAGAAGGCCATCCGCGACAGCGACCTCGGCGTCAACCCCGGCAACGACGGCTCCGTGATCAGGGTGGTGTTCCCCGAGCTCTCCGAGGAGCGCCGCAAGGAGTACATCAAGGTCGCCCGCAACAAGGCCGAGAGCGGCCGCGTCTCGGTGCGGACCATCCGCCGGCACGCCAAGGAGGTCCTCGACAAGCTGGTCAAGGACGGCGAGGTCGGTGAGGACGAGGTCCACCGCGCGGTGAAGGAGCTCGACGACCTCACTCAGAAGCACGTCGCCAAGATCGACGAGTTGCTGAAGCACAAGGAAGCCGAGCTTCTCGAGGTCTGAAGACCCGGCCCCTGGGGAGAGACCTGGCAGGGCCGAACGGCACAACCGTGATCCTTGTGCCGCACTGCGTGGACAGGGCGGCACAAGGATCACGCGTATATAGGGAGTGGGACTCTGTGGACGGAACGGCTGCCGCAGGTGACCGGGGCTCGGCGAAGGGCGGCGCCAGGGCGGGCGACCACGCCTCTGGCGTCAACGCGCATGCCAACGGGAACGGCTCCGATGTGGACGGCTCCGGCATGAGCGGCACCGGCGGCTCCGATGTGGGTGGCTCCGATATGGGCGGGTCTGATATCGGCGGCTCCGGCTCGGGCTCCGGCGTGAGCGGCTCTTCGGGTGCCGCGGCCGGGGGCGGCAGCCGTACCGGCCGGAACCTGCCGGCGGCGGTCGCGGTCGGGGTCGCGCTGGGCGCTGCCGTCATCGGTTCGCTCTACACGCAGAAGGCGGCCTTCCTCGTGGTCGTCCTGGCCGCCGTGGGGGTGGGCGTCCACGAGTTGGTCAAGGCGCTGGGCACGCGAGGCATCCGGGTACCGCTTGTCCCGCTGCTGGCCGGCATGGCGGCCATGGTCGTCGGCCCGTACTGGGGCGGGGTCTCCTTCCTCGTCGGCGCGTTCGCCGTGACGGTCATGGTGCTGCTGACCTGGCGGATGTTCCAGGGGGTGGATGGTTATGTCAGGGACGCCACAGCGGCCCTGTTCATCGCCGTCTACCCGTCGCTGTTCGCCGGGTTCGTACCGCTGCTGCTGTCCCCCCACGACGGCGCCGACCGGGTCATCATCTTCATCGCGGTGACCGTGTGCAGCGACATCGGCGGCTACTTCGCGGGGATCTTCCTCGGCAGGCACCGGATGTCGCCCCTGATCAGCCCCAAGAAGACCTGGGAGGGCTTCGGGGGATCCGCCCTCGCCTGCGTCGTCGGCGGGGCGTTACTCGTGCGCTTCCTGCTTGAGGGCCAGTACTGGCAGGGCGCGCTCGTCGGTGCGGTCGTGGTCGTCTGCGCCACGCTCGGCGACCTCATCGAGTCGGTGATGAAGCGCGACCTGGGCATCAAGGACATGGGCAGTGTGCTGCCCGGCCACGGGGGGATCATGGACCGGCTGGACTCGCTGCTGTTCACGCTCGTCCCGGTCTGGTTGCTGCTGACGCTCCTGGTGCCCGTTCACTGAACCGCCGATCATCCCCGTCACATCCGGCTGTGCACGGTCAGGCGCTCACTGATCACCTCGTGTCCCTGGTCGGAGATCACGCGCAGCTCGGTGTCCGTGATCGGCACCAGCCACAGCCACCGTACGGCGTCACCCCCGAATGTGAACCCGGACATATCGGGTAATCCTGGGGGATTCGCGAGCATGATCACGCCTTGGTGCCCGCCGTCCAGCGGGAAGGTGCCGGATCGCTGGAACCATCGGGCTGTGTGGCCGTGCCCCAGCCAGGTCACCGACCGCCAGGGATACTGGCCGAGCCAGCTGAACAGCCGCGCCGCGATCCTGGGGTCCCGCCGGGTCGCCAGCGCCAGCTCCACCCGGCAGGCCGTGTCGTACAGCTCCGCCGTGGGCATCCGCTGGCAGCTCATTCCCACGGTGGACAGCACCGTGTAGCCCCGCCCGAACGTCGCGGGCCGCTCGCTCACGCAGACGAGGGGGAGCCGGTCGCCGCCCACGTCCCAGTACCGGCCCGGCGGCCCCACCCTGCTGTCCAGGTGTCCCATCACGAACTGCTGGAACGAACCCCAGCTTCCCTCCGCCTGCCGCCAGTGCCAGTAGGCGCGGGCCTTCGCCACCCTGGGCGCCAGCCCTTCCAGCGCCTCGCTCAGCGACCAGGCGAACGGCGACTCTCCGACGGCGTCCCGCGCGTACCCGGGCATGCCACGTTCCATGTCGGCCCAGCCTGGAATGACCGCCAGCAGATCGTGGTTCTCGTACAGGGCGACGCCGTCGCCCTCCTCGAACCACAGGACGGACAATGCCGCCGGGTTGAGCGGAGGCGTTCCGGAGGGGTGCCGGGTGCTCGACGCCGGCATCAGGGGCGGAAGCCCGGCGTTGGCCCTGGCGAGGTCCACTGTCGCCGGAGCCGGGGCATGGTTGGCGAGCCAGACCGCTCCGTGGACGACTCCCTTGCCGTCCCGAAGGTAGGCTACGGAGGATGTCCGGTCGGCTTCGATCGTGAGAGTGCGGCTCCCGTAAGGGTTGGGGCTGGTGAGCACCACCGTGATCTCCACGCACAACCTCCGGGACACGCCTCGGGATTACACCGCCAGTCCAGAATGTAGAGCTGCCGGCCGCAGCCGTTAAGACCGCTTGAGCGGGAGATCGAAAGGGTTTTGCGTGAGCGAGCAGCCGAAGACCGGGCAGCTGACCTTCGTCGCGCCCCGACGGGCGAAGCCGCAGCGCCATCTGGCGGATCTGACCATGGAGGAGCGCCGCGCGGCGGTGGCCGAGCTGGGCGAGAAGCCGTTCCGTGCCGACCAGCTCTCCCGGCACTATTTCGCCAGGTTGACCGGCTCTCCAGAGCAGATGACCGACCTGCCGGGCGCCAGCCGCGACCGGCTGGTCTCCACCCTGATGCCCCCATTGCTCACCTCCGTGCGCGAGATCACCTGCGATGGCGGTACGACCCGCAAGACACTGTGGAAGCTTTTCGACGGCTCGCTGGTCGAATCCGTCCTCATGCGCTACCCCGACCGCGCGACCATGTGCGTCTCCTCTCAGGCGGGCTGCGGCATGAACTGCCCGTTCTGCGCCACCGGTCAGGCCGGTCTGACGAGGAACATGTCGACCGCCGAGATCGTCGAGCAGGTCGTCGCCGGGGCTCGTGCCCTCGCTGGAGGCGAGGTGCCCGGTGGGCCCGGACGCGTCACGAATGTCGTCTTCATGGGCATGGGCGAGCCGATGGCCAACTACAAGGCTGTCATCGGCGCGGTGCGCCGCCTCGTCGATCCCGCTCCGGAGGGTCTCGGCATCTCCGCCCGTGGTGTCACCGTGTCGACCGTCGGCCTCGTTCCCGCGATCGAGAAGCTCGCCGGTGAGGGCCTGCCCGTGACGCTCGCCGTCTCGCTCCACGCTCCCGACGACGAGCTGCGAGACACCCTCGTCCCGATCAACACCCGCTGGAAGGTCGCCGAGGTGCTCGGGGCCGCCTGGGATTACGCCGCCACCACCAAGCGCCGCGTCTCCATCGAGTACGCGTTGATCAAGGACATCAACGACCAGGAGTGGCGGGCCGACCTGCTCGGCCGGCTGCTCAAGGGCAAGCTGGTGCACGTCAACCTGATCCCGCTCAATCCCACACCGGGGTCGAAGTGGACGGCGTCCCGTCCCGAGGATGAGCGGGCCTTCGTCCGCCGTCTGGAGGCCCACGGGGTCGCCGTCACCGTCCGCGACACGCGGGGCCGTGAGATCGACGGCGCCTGCGGCCAGCTGGCCGCAGCGGCTCCCACGGCATAGCCGTTGCCGACTCCTCGCCTGTGGTGAAAGTCGCCGCATGACCGGGTGGGCTGCCGGGGGCCAGCCATGGGTTCAGAACGGTGGAACGTCCGCAAAGGGGAGTGCACCGCCGTTGGCATCGCTCCTGTCGTCCTCTTTCTGATCGTCCTTTTTCTGAGCTGCTGTGTCTTGCTTTGCTCTGTCCTCTGCTCTTGAGGTGGCGTGGGGGTCTACGTCGTTGTGCCATATGCGATCCGGGGCTGCGGCGTCGTTGTCGTCTGTGGGGGGCTGCTCGTCGGGCCAGTGGCGTGGGCTGGGTCTCGGCAGCGGGGTGATGATCTTGGGTAGTCGGGCTTGGTAGGTGTGTCCGAGTGGGCTGGTCCAGATGATCAGGTGGGGTTGGGGCATGGTGGCGTG
>NZ_JBEZDW010000067.1:0-22523 GCF_040802045.1 Microbispora sp. NPDC049125
AGCGCGCCACGCCTCGAAGCGCCCCGCGGCGGGGGGCCGGCGGGGGGCGGTGGATCCCCCCCCCGCCGCCGGAGGGCCGGCCCGCCGGCCCTGACCATGAGTCCGTATGGGGGCGTTGAAGTGCGACAGATGTCGCGGCCGGTCAGGTGCGCTCAAGATCCCGGCCGCGACCGGTGCCGTCTTCCCGGGCGCCGTCTTCCCGGGCGCCGTCTTCACGGGCGCCGTCACCATCGTGCTCTTCCACGGCGGCGCCGTCCCTGAGGGAGAGCAGGGGCTGGACGAACCACAGCCAGCCGCTGAGGCCCGCCACCCCCGCGGCGACCACGGTCGCGGGCCACGGGCCGGTGAGCGCCTCGACGACCAGGCCGGTGGAGCACGTCATCGTGATCGCCAGGGCGATGCCGCCGATCACGCCGAGCCGGTTGGCCCGGTGCAGCATGACCTCCTTCAGCCCGGACCTGAACATGATCCGGTGCTGGGTGGCGGGCGCGATGAAGCAGATGGAGGCCACGGCGGCCGTCACCACCGCGGTGTAGAACATCCAGCGCACGGTGCTGTCGACCTTCTCGAAGCCCGCGGAGAAGGGCAGCGTCAGCAGGAACGCGAACAGCACCTGCACGCCGGTCGAGGCCACCCTCAACCCTTGAAGAAGCTCTCCCAGCTCCCGGTCGACACGCTCCTTGCGGTTCTCCTCCGGGTTGCGCAGCGGTTCCATGCTTTCACTCACTGGCGGCCTTCATCAGTCTGGTGTAGGCCAGCTGCAGCCAGTCCGAGACCGCCACGGCGGCCATCGTCGCGCCGGCCATGCGCGTCACCTTGGGGGAGAACACCATGCCCGCGGCGTAGCCGGTGGCCACCCACTGCGACAGGCAGAAGGGGCAGGTGAGCAGCTCGCCGAGGGCGTGCCGGACCCCCGACCCGTCGCTGCGCACCTTCTCGCGCAGCTCCGCGGGCCCCGACACCCCGTCGAACCGGGTGAACGGCGCCCGGATGGGGCTCGTCACAGGGTCCTTGGCGATGGTGCGCGAAAGGCGGTGGGTGAACAGCCCCATCAGCAGGATGTCCATCGGGCTGATCTTCTCCGGCGCCCTGCGGCCCGCCAGCTTGGCGGCGGCGAGCAGTACGGACACCGCTCCGCCGTACACCGTGAGAACCCTTAAATAGGAGGCCAGCGGGCGGTCTTCCTCGCCCTCATATTCGCGTTTGATGTCCCTGAGGCTCTCGGTCATGCACGCGCCCTACCCGGGATAGTTTGCGCCGAACATGGCTGGGCAAGCGACCCAAGTGGGTAGTCACAGTCACGCCGTCACCGACGCGATCCTGGAAACGCTGAAGCGTGCCGGCGCGGGTCTCAAGGAGGCCGGGGTGCGTTTCGCCCTCGCCGGAGGCTGCGCCGGATATGCCAGGGGCGCCGCGCCATCACTTCACGACGTCGACTTCGCCCTTGTCGAGGAAGACGTCCCGCTCGCGCTCAAGACTCTGGAGAACCTGGGGTTCCGGACCGCGAAACCACCGGAGGACTGGCTGGTCAAAGCCTTCGACGAACAAGATGTGCTCGTCGACCTGATCTTCTCGCTCGCCGAGAGGCCGGTCACCGAGGCGATGATCGCACGGGCCGACCCGATCAACACGGCCGCGCTCACCCTGCCCGTCCTCGAAGCCACCGACCTGGTGATCTCCTGGATTCTGCCCATGTCGGAGCACAGCTGCGACTACGGCTCGCTGCTGCCCGTCGTCCGTGCCATGCGGGAGCAGGTCGACTGGAACAAGGTCGCCTCGGTCACCGCCCCGTCGCCGTACGCGTCGACCTTCGTCACGCTGCTCGAACGGCTGCACATCATCGACCCGCCCGTACCGAGCCCCGGCACCGTCTGGCCCTAGGCATACGGCACACGGACAGCCGGGGTACCCGCCACGAGGAGCCGCGCCGTACGGCGCGGCTCCTTCCTACTGCGTGGGCCGCTACAGCGTGCCGGTGTAGGGGAAGCGGTTGTAGTACTCGCCCAGGCGGTCGCGGTAGTCCGGCTGCTCGAAGGCCGTCTCGTCGAACTCGGGCGCGTTCTTGATCTCCTGCTTGGTGCGGCTGACGAAGACCTTGCGTTCCGCGGGGTCGATCTGCGTCACCACGCTGGCCGGCAGCATGACCTTCTTGCCGAAGATCCAGGGCCCGGTGTCCACCACGATGTAGCTCTGGCTGGCCTCGTAGGTCGCCTCGTCCACCGAGCCGATCTTGCCGTCGGTGGCCTGGACGTCGAAACCGATGATGTCGGGGTTCAGGCCCATGTCGTACACGCCGTTGGGATACGACCAGAGATCCGGTGTCATTGGGTGTCACTCCCTTCGTCATCTCAGCACTACCCGGGCCGGAGTGGGGCAACATCCCCGGTGCGTAAGGGGTGGGACATGGTCCGGTCGCCGGCGCGCCGAGGAGCGGACGACTCCCGGGGACCGCGGCGGTCAGGCGCCGTACGCTGCCGCGCCCGACGTGGCCCGTCGCCACGGTGACCGGGATCACGCCGCCTCCGGCCGACTGCTCCGGGCGAGCCACGCCTTGAGCGTGAGCAGGCCGGGGTGCTGCCTGCGCAGGGCCGGGATGTCGGCGTTGTATCCCGACTCCTCGAACCAGAAAAGCATCCGCGCCTCTTTGCCCATCGCCCGCAGCAGCACTCGCGGGACGCGCGCGTAGCGTCCCGGCCGGCCCGCGGCCTTGAGCGTGGCGGCGATGTCCGGCACGGTGAGCTGGTCCCCGGCCAGCTCCAGTGCCTGACCGGTGTACAGCTGCGGCTGCTCGAAGGCCAGCCGGGCGAAGATGCCGATGTCCCGGACGGCGACCATCTGCAGGGATTTGCGGGGCCCGAGCGCGGCGGCCATCATGCCCAGCCCGACGGAGGCTCCGCGCATGGTGAACACGTCCATGAACGTGGCCGGGCGCAACACGGTGGCGGGAAGCCCGGTGGCCCGCAGGTGCTGCTCGATTTCCCACTTGGTGTCGAAGTGGGGGATGCCGCGCACCCGTTCGGCCCCGCCCACCGAGGCGTAGACGAAGTGCTCGACGCCCGCGGCCCTGGCCGCGTCGATGAGCGTGACGCCCTGCCTGACCTCGCCTTTCAGGCCGGCGGTCCGGGAGTTCTGCACGCCGTAGGCGCCGTAGACGCCGTTCAGCGCCTGCTTCAGCGATGCCTCGTCCGTCATGTCCCCGGCGACGACCTCCACACCCCGCGCCGCCAGCGCCGTGGCGGCGGCACCCGACGGATTTCGGGTCAGCGCACGCACCCGCCACCGGTCCGGATGTTCGAGCAGCGCGTCCACGACGGCGCCGCCCTGGTTGCCGGTCGCCCCGGCGACGAGGATCAGCGGTGTGTCCATGACGTCTCTCCCCTACAATCGCTATTACTGAACTACCGGATAGTTACCTAGTTCAGCATATGGTCGCTGACAGTGTGGGAAGAGAGGCGTTCCTATGTCAAGCGGGGCAACGGAACTGGGCGAGTTGCTGGTGGCCGCCCACCGGGCTTTCACGCAGCAAGGAAGGGCCAGATTCGGCGAGCACGGGCTCTCACCCGCCCGGGTACGCCTGCTGACCACCCTTCACCAGCGCTCGGGAAGCCGTATGCGCGATCTGGCGGACGCGCTCGGCGTCAGCGGACGGGCAATCACCCCGCTGGTGGACGTGCTGGAATCCGACGGCCTGATCGCCAGGCGGCCGGACCCGAGCGACCGGCGGGCCTTCCGGCTCACGCTCACCGACGCCGGACTCGGCGCGATCGACCAGATCGCCCACCTGCAACAGCAGATCAGCGAGGAGATCTTCAGCGTCATGTCCGCTGAGGACCAGCGCGACCTGACCCGCCTTCTCCGCGCTTTCCTCGACGCGAACCACGGGCCCGGATGCGCTTCGGATTGATCCCGCGACGACTGTGGTCCATGCCGCGAGATGAACGCCGACTTCGAGGTCGAGGCGCTGGTGATTCGCCGGCTGGAATCGGTGCCGGTAGCAGGGGAGCGCCAGGGGGGATTAGGGGTGTCGAGGTTCCCGGGAGACGGATAGATTTATTTACACAGGCGTTTGGAGGATTTGAAACCTCTGCGAGGTGAGATTGCTGAGATTCACCTAGTTCCATATCGTCTTGCCGACTCTCAGGCATTTCACGGGCCACCGCGCGAAACCGCGCGGTGGCCCGTTGGTTTTCCGCTGGGTTCGGCTCCGGCGCGTGAAGCTCCGCCTCCTGAAGAATCGCCGCGCTCTTCCGCTCGCTCGATTTCCCCGGGTGTGGCCGCCGATTCCCCGGGCGCGGCTTCCGCTTTCCCGGGCGCGCGGCCTCAGGAGGTGGACGACACCACGATCGCGGTCAGGATGAGTCCGTCGCGGACCATCCAGCGTCCCGTGAAGCCCGTGAGGGCGCGGCCGTTCATGCGCGGCCCGGTGACCAGCAGCCGGGCGGAGAACTGGCCGCGGCGGGGGTCGGCCGTGATGAGCGCGTCTTCGAAGTCGAGCCAGCGCTTGGCGATGGGGAACCACGCCTTGTAGACCGACTCCTTGGCGCTGAACAGCAGGCGGTCCCAGCTCACCTGGGGGTGCGTCCGGCTGAGCTCGCGCACCCAGGCGCGCTCGGCGGGGAGGGAGACGGCGTCGAGGACGCCGTTGGACAGGGCGTCGTTGGGCTCGGCGTCGATGCCGATGGTGGTGATCTTCGTCTCCTGGCCGAGCACGGCGGCCCGGTAGCCGGTGCAGTGGGTGATGCTGCCGACTATTCCGCTGGGCCACTGCGGCTCGCCCCTCTGACCGGACGGCACGACGGTGGGAGGGTGGCCGAGCGCGGTCATGGCACGCCGGGCACAGAACCGGGCGGTGGTGAACTCCTTGCGGCGCTTTTCCACCGCCTGGCCGACGGCGGCCTCTTCCTCAGGGAAAAGGCGCGCCTCCGCTGGGTCGTCGAACGCGTCGGAGGCGACCACGTTCGCGGGAAGAATTTCCTCGATCACGTCGGCTCCCGCGTCGGAAGTATTACTGTTCCCGGAAGTACTGCTGTTCCGAGCCGATCGTATATTTGGCCGGCACCCCGCGTGAATCGCGGCGTACCCCCTCTTGGAGCACGGGACGCGGAACAAGGGCGCCTAGGGGCGGCCTAAGGGTTGTGACCCGCAATTGAACTCCCAATTCTAGAGGCTAGCGGCCGAATGCATTCGAGGGGTGACCACCTGTGATCAAAGCGCGAGGGCTGACCAAGACATTCCGCTTCAAAGGCCATCCCGTCGAGGCGGTACGCGGCGTGGACCTCGATGTGGCGGCGGGCGAGCTCGTCGGCTTCCTCGGGCCCAACGGGGCGGGCAAGACGACAACGCTGCGCATGCTGACCACGCTGCTCAAGCCGACGTCGGGTGAGGCCGTGGTCGCCGGGTGCGATCTGGCGAGCGACCCGGCCGGGGTGCGCCGCAGAATCGGCTACGTGGGCCAGGGCTCGGGCGCGGGCCAGGAGCAGCGGGCGGGCGAGGAGCTCGTGATGCAGGGCAGGCTGTACGGCCTGCCGGCGGCGGAGTCGCGCCGGCGCGTGGGCGATCTCCTGGCCAGGTACGAGCTGGAGGGCGTCGAGAACCGGCTGGTCAGCACGCTGTCCGGTGGACAGCGCCGCCGGCTGGACATCGTCATGGGCATCATGCACCAGCCGGACGTGGTCTTCCTCGACGAGCCGTCCACCGCGCTCGACCCGCAGAGCCGCAGCAACCTCTGGCAGCACATCCGCTCGCTCCGCGAGGAGAGCGAGACGACGGTCTTCCTCACCACGCACTACCTCGACGAGGCCGACGCGCTCTGCGACCGCATCCTCGTCATGGACGGCGGCGCGATCGTCGCCGAGGGCACGTCCGACGAGCTCAAGAGCCGGGTCTCCGGCGACCTGGTGGTGCTGGAGACGGATTCGCCGGAGGCGACGGCAGGGGTGGCCGCCGCGCTGCCCGGCGCCGACGAGCCGGTGGTGGACGGCTCGGTCGTGCGGTTCAGGATCGCCCGCGGCGACGGCGTGCTGCCGGGGCTGCTGCGTGAGCTCGATCGCATGGAGATCGCCGTGAGCTCGGTGCAGACGCATCGGCCCACCCTTGACGACGTGTTCTTGACCTTGACCGGCCGCAGTCTGCGCGAGCCCGTTTCCTGAGGAGACCGTGATGCGTTTCGCCACCGAGACCTGGCTGATGTTCGTGCGCTCGGCCCGCCCCCCGCTCCGCAACCCGGTCACGATCATCGTGGGGATCTCCATGCCCCTGGTCTACCTGGTGCTCTTCGGCCCGCTGCTGCGGCACATGACCACCGGCGACGGGCTGAGCTCCTGGCAGTGGTTCGTGCCCGGCCTGCTGGTCCAGCTCACCCTGTTCGGCACCGCCTACGCGGGCTTCACGATGCTCCCCGAGACGAGGTCGGGCGTGATGGAGCGGATGCGGGTGACCCCCTCCGGCCGTACCGCCCTGCTGCTCGGGCGGGTGCTCAAGGACGTGGTGCTGCTGCTCGTCCAGGCGGTGCTGATGGTGGGGGCCGCGATGATCCTCGGCTTCCGCGCGCAGGCCGTGCCGGTGCTGCTCGGGCTCGGGCTGCTGGCGGTGACCGGGGTCGCCGTCGGGTTCTCCTCCTACGCGCTCGCCCTGAAGCTCAAGCACGAGTTCGCCCTCGCGCCCGTGCTCGGCGCGCTGGTCGTGCCGCTGATGCTGCTGTCAGGGGTGCTGCTGCCCATGGACATGGCGCCCACCTGGCTCTACAACGTCTCCCGGGCCAACCCGCTGTCCTACGTGGTCGACGCCGAACGGGCGATCATCGCGGGAGAGTACACGCAGACGGCGCTCACGGGAGCGCTCGTGGCGGTCGGGCTGCTCGTCGCCGGCATGGCGTGGGGCATCCACCGCTTCAGGAAGGAACAGGCGTGAAAGCCACGAGCCCAGCCATCGCGTCGATGGCTGGGCTCCGCTCGGTCCGTTCCGGCTCGCCGCCTACTCGGCGATCTTGGTACGGGCGGTCCACCGGAAGACCAGGTCGTCCGACGGATCGATGACGCGCTCGAAATGCTCGTAACCCGCCAGATAGGCGATCTTGACTTTGCCGTAGGCGGCCTCGGAAGCGGTCACCCGCTGAATCCTGGCGATGGCGGCCGGACCGCCCTCCAGTACGACGTAGACGTCCTCTTCCGATAGGACGCCGAGGGAATCGCTCATGAGAATGACCTCCACGGTGACTTTTCGTGCACTGTTCCGAATTCGGTTTCTCTTTCCTGAGTATCAGCTATTCCCGAGCTTGGGCATATACCCCTAAACACCCCCTATTGACCCCTGAACGGGGGGCGATGGGTGCTCAAAGTATTCTTTGATCGCTTTTCTGGCTGCATGCTGAAGTTCGGTAGTGTAGCGTTCCAACGCGTACGAAATGATCTTGCAGGTGGAAGGTGGATCGATGTGGAGCAGGAGACTGGGCGCACAGGGCCCGTTCTCTTCATGCCTGGGACTCGGGGGCCTGGCCATGGCCGGGGCCTACGGGCCGGCTGACCCCAAAGAGTCTGTTCACCTCATCCTGCACGCGCTCGACGCCGGCGTGCGCCTGCTCGACACGGCCGGGGGAATCGAGCCGCTGGTCGGCAAGGCGGTCGCGGAGTGGAACGACAGCGTCCTCGTCTCCGCGCACGCGCCGGACGGCACGACGCCGGAGGGGCTGGAGCGGGAGTGCGCGGCCTCGCTGCGCAGCCTCGGAGTCGAGGCCATCGACCTCTACTATCTGCCGTCCGGCGGGCCCGGCGCGCCTCCGATAGAGGAGCGCGTCGGCAAACTCGCCGAGCTCGTCGCCGCCGGGAAGATCCGCTATCTGGGCCTGGGCGGAGCCGACGCCGACGAGCTGCGCAGGGCGCACGCCGTGCACCCGGTGACCGCGCTGGCCGTCGAATACTCCATGTGGCGGCGCGACCCCGAATGGGAGCAGTTGCCCGTCGCGCGGGAACTGGGGGTCGGCACGGTCGCCTCCCGCCCGCTGGGACAGGGCTTCTTGACCGGCAAGGTGATATCGACCAGTCAGCTTGCCGAGGGGGACCTGCGGCTGGCGAATCCGCGTTTCACCGAGCAGTCCCTGTCCGTCAACCGGAGCCTGCTGCGCGCGGCCGAGGAGGTGGCGGCCCAGATGGACATCGGTGTGGGACGGCTGGCCCTGGCGTGGCTGCTCGCCCGGGGCGAGGACATCGTCGCGACGCCCAGCACGCGGGACCGCGTGCACCTGGAGATGAACCTGGCCTCACTCGCCGTGCGGCTCGCCCCTGAGACGATCGAGTGCCTGACGGATGTCTTCCCCACCGGCGCCGCGTCGTCCGGTGGCGGTTTCCGGGAGTGACCGCGAGCCCTTCGCGAGGTATCCTCTGACTGTCGCGTTTTCCCCAAGTCAGAGTAAAAGTCGAGGGCGTGAGCTTCATCGATTCCGTGACGTGGAGAAACAAGTCGCAGAGGGCCTCCGGGCCGCCCGGCGGCGACACGCGCACGGCCGGAGCGCGTCCCCAGGAGAGCCCGAGCGCCGTACGGCCCGCGCACGATTCACGTGCGGGACGGTTGCGGGCCAGACGGAAGCCTTCCCTGCGAGGAGCGGGAGGCGGGGTGGTCGCGCCTGGGAGCGATGAGAGCGGCCGCGACGGCCTTGTTCACCGCGTCGATGCGCGAGACGGCGCCGAGCTTGACGAATATGTTCCGCAGATGCCGTTTGACGGTCGCCTCGGTGAGGGCGAGCCGGGTGGCGATCTGGCTGTTGCTCAGCGCCTCGGCGGCCAGCTCCAGGATCTGCAGCTCCCGGTCGGACAGCACGCCCGGAGCGGGGCCCTGTGCCTGGGCCAGGCTCTCGCGGGAGACGGTGAGCACGATCCTGTCGGGCTCGCCGTGCACGCTGCGGATGGCGGAGATCAGCTCTTCGCGGTGGACGCTCTTGAGCAGGTAGCCGCGGACGCCGGCGGCCAGCAGCCTGCGCAGCAGTTGCGACCCGTCGTACATGCTCAAGATGATGATCTGGGACCGGGGGGAGCGCAGCCGGATGCCCGCCACCGTGTCCGGGGCCTCGGCTCCGGGGATCTCCACGTCGAGCAGGATGATGTCGGGCTGCTGCTCGGCGATCATGGCGAGCGCGCTGACGCTGTCCCCCGCCTGGCCCACGACCTCCAGGTCCTCCTGCATTTCGAGGAGCTCGTGCAGTCCCTCCCGGAAGAGCGCGTGATCGTCGACGAGGGCCACCCTGATCCTGGGCTCGGGCTGGTTCATCTGGCGTCCTTAGAGTGGTACGGAGAGTTCCACCTGGGTTCCTCCGAGGGGCTGGCTGGTGAGGACGACCGCCCCGCCCATGAGTTCGGCGCGCTCGCGCATGGACGACAGGCCCACCCCGTCCGACTTCGGACGCACGTGGGGATCGAAGCCGCATCCGTCGTCGGCGACGGATGCCCGCAGCTCGTGGGGAGCGATGTCCACGCGGATGAGGACTGTCGTGGGGCCGCCGTGGCTCAGGGCGTTGCGCGCCGCCTCCCTGATGATGAGGAACGACTCATCGAGCACTTCCGGTGAGGCCCACGTCTCATCCCCGTTCACGAGCAGGCGGACGTTCACCCCGTCCGCCTCGACCGTGTCGAGATAGCAGAGCAGCGCCTTTTCCATGCTTTTCAGCGGTTCCTGCGGGCGCAGCTCGGAGGTGATGCTCCGGAGGGTGCGCATCGTGTCCTGGACGGCCTGCTGTGCCACCTCGACCTTGGCCGAAGCCTTTGCTGGTTCCGTGACCCTGTAGAGATCATATAACTCGAGCTGACGATATACGACGCTCACTCCGTGACCGATGCGGTCATGGAGCTCCCTGGCGATTCGCCGCCTCTCCAGCAGCTGCGCCTCGTGCACCTTGTTCAGCAGGAAACCCGTGTAGCTCTCCGAGGACTCGCGGATACGCACCGCGATATTGCGCTCCAGGGCCAGGACCACGAGGGTGAAGCCCTCGACGGCCCGCACGTCGGGCTCGACGTGCGCGGACAGCGCGCTCAGGGCCGACCGGAAGAACGCCGAAGCGGCCTTGAGCGAGTCCTTGGGATGGATTCCCCTGGCCGCCCGCGCCGTCCCGATGTCCCGTGCGAGGAGCAGCTGGAGGTTCTCCGGCTGCCACTTGCCGGTCCGCAGGGTCGTGGCGACGTCGACGAGGATCTGCTCGGCGTTCAGCAGGGCCTGGTCCATCGCCGCCGGATCCCCGGCGATGGGACTGTCGATGGAGTTCAGGGTACGACGGTAGGCGTCGATGACCTCCGAGCTGTGCGTTTCCACGAATACAGCGAGGTCCCACCCGTCCTGCTGGTTCGCGTCTTCCGCCAACTGGCCCCTCCGGAAAGATGCGAATGGTGCTTCTATAATGGCCTAAAGTTGCTCAAAGAGACAATACAAGATGGGTTACGAGCGGTAGCAGCGCGGTGATGTGCAGCGCGTATTGTGTCACCATGAACGCACGGTAAGGCCGCCGCCGATGTGATCTGTCTCCTTTGGACAGTGGTGTCAGGCTGAGCGCCGCCACGGCGATCGCCCCCGCCAGCATTGCCAGGCCGGGCGCCATGAGGGCGAGATGAGCGGCGACCGTGAGCCCGATGAATGTGCAGGCCAGCGTCAGCGCCGTCACCGACGCCCCCACCCGTACGGCGAAGTCGCCGTGGCGCACCGCGAGTGTCCGGCGTCCGGACGCCGCGTCCCCCGCGACGTCGGGCAGGTCCTTCGTCGCCGTGCCGATGAGGCCCATCCACAGCGAGGCGCCGGCCGCGAAGAGCGGAAGCGCGGCCGAGCCCCGCTCGCTCCACTCCCCGCCGGTGGCCGCGGTGAATCCGGCGAGATAGCTCATGAGACCCGCGAGCCCGCCGACGACGGCGGTGCCCGTCGAACCGCGCTTGAGGTAGTACGGGGGCCCTGAGTAGAGGTAGCCCAGCGCCAGCACGGCCGCGACCAGCCAGATGGTGGGCCCCCGCAGCAGCAGGGCTCCGGTGAGCGACACGGCCGCCCCGCACAGGACGTAGACGAGCGCGACGTCGGGGTCCAGATCACCCCTGGCGATGGGGCGGCGGGAGCCGTTGATCTTGTCTTCACGCACGTCCATCACGCCGTTGAACAGATAGACGGACCAGATCGCCGAGACCCACACCAGGGCCCCGAGCGCCGTCTCCACGGGGTGGCCGTCGCCCCCCGTCCTGATGGCCAGCGCGGAGCCGGCGAGGAAACGCAGCAGAAAAATACCGAGAACCGAAGGTCTCGCCTCTTTGAGGCACATCGACAGGGTCGGAAAGAATGGGGTCGCACGGCCCGTCGCAACGGCAATCTTTATGTTCGACATAAACGGAGTATCCGCTGCGTAAGAGGGTTCGTTAAGAGGGTCTATGAAGAGGTGGTAGCGGCAATACAACTTTCGATACCCCTAGCGGATCCTTCGGTCAGTCCGGGGTCACTCAAGGATCACCGGGCTTGTCCCTCACCAGGGCCGTCGTTAGTTTTGTGGCAGATCGCAAGACGGGACGTCAGCCCTCGGAGCCCCGGCAGGAAGCGCCGGCGGAGAAGTAGGGGGCGGCCCGCGCACATGGCAAGCGAATAGAGATCCCTCATCGAGGAACCTCGGGGACCCGGCTCGGAGCGGAGCCGCCCTCAGGGTCCGCCGGCTCCAGATCGATCTGCCGAACGACGCCTCCCGTGGCGGAGGCGCGCGCCCGGATCCGAACTCGAGAAAGGCATCCGCCATGAAGACCCGTCGGCCTACCGCCCATCGATACAGCGGACCGCCTCCCGTCGAGTTGCCCGACAGGGCGTGGCCGGGCAGGACGATCCAGGCGTCGCCGCGCTGGTTGTCCACCGACCTGCGCGACGGCAATCAGTCACTGGCCACCCCGATGGCGCCGGCACGCAAGCTCGCCATGTTCGAGCTGCTGGTCGACCTGGGGTACAAGGAGATCGAGGTCGGATTCCCCGTCGCGAGCCAGGACGACCACGACTTCCTCCGCCTCCTCATCGAGCAGGACAAGATCCCCGACGATGTGCGGATCTCGGTGCTGGTGCCGGCCCGCGACGAGCTGATCAGACGCACCGTGGAGAGCCTCGCGGGCGTGCGCCGGGCGACGATCCATCTCTACAACGCGACGTCGCCGCTCTTCCGCGAGGTGGTGTTCGGCGTCGGCAGGGACGAGTGCCGCAACATCGCCGTGCAGGGCACGCGGATGATGATGAAGTACGCCGAGCAGAGTCTGGGCCAGTGCGACCTCGGCTACCAGTACTCTCCCGAGCTGTTCAACGAGACCGAGCTGGAGTTCGCGCTGGAGGTCTGCGAGGCGGTCATGGACAGCTGGGAGCCGGGCCCGGGACGGCCGATCATCCTCAACTTCCCCGCCACGGTGGAGCGGGCGATGCCCAACGTGTTCGCCGACCAGATCGAATGGCTGGACCGCAACCTGTCGCGCAGGGAACACGTGTGCCTGTCCATCCACCCGCACAACGACAGGGGCACGGGCGTGGCCTCGGCGGAGCTGGCGCTGCTGGCGGGGGCCGAGCGGATCGAGGGCTGCCTGTTCGGCAACGGCGAGCGCGCGGGCAACGTCTGCCTGGTCACGCTGGGGATGAACATGCTCACCCACGGGATCGACCCCGGCATCGACTTCTCCGACATCAACGCCATCCGGCGGACCGTGGAGTACTGCAACGAGATGCCCGTCCATCCCCGCCACCCCTACGGCGGGGACCTCGTCTACACCTCCTTCTCCGGCTCCCACCAGGACGCGATCAAGAAGGGGTTCCACGCCATCGAACAGGCCGCGGCCGAGTCCGGCGACGCCGTACGCGACCTTCCGTGGCGGATGCCGTACCTGCCGCTGGACCCGGAGGACGTGGGCCGCACCTACGAGGCCGTCGTGCGGATCAACAGCCAGTCGGGCAAGGGCGGGATCGCCTACGTCATGAGCAGCAGGTACGGCCTCAACCTGCCACGCGGCCTGCAGATCGAGTTCGCCCAGGTGGTGCAGGCCGCGGCCGAAGCCGACGGCGGCGAACTCGTACCGGCCCGGGTGGCGCAGCTGTTCGAGCAGGAGTACCTCTCCGACGTCGGCCTCGCGCTCGGCGACGAGTCGGTGTCCACTTCCCTCTACGTCGACGGCGGCGGCTTCGAGATCGGCGGCGCCAGAGCCGACGCGATCCGCACCATCGGGGCCATGCTCGCGCCGTGGGGCGTCGACGTGCGGATGGTCCACCGCACGGGCCTGTCGGGGGAGGGCAAGGCGGCCGTGTACGCCGAATGCAGGATGGACGGGCGCACACTGTGGGGCGCCGGTCTCGGCGTCGACGTGGAGATCGCCGCCTTCGCCGCGATCGGCTCGGCCGTGGGAAGGGCCAGGAGAACGCTGCCGCTGACGGCGGCGAGCTGACCACCGAATTCCATCGACGACGGCGGACCGTCTTCTGAATATCATGCCCGTGATCGCCCGGCGGCGGTCGCGGGCTTTTCGCTGGAATTGGGCCGCGGGTGACCAAGGATACGCCCCGATACTCCCTTCGATATCTACGCGGTTATTAGGGGGGGATCGCGTTGTCCCAGGCCCGCGCGGTCTCGTACGGTGAACGACAACGGATGGGAAAGGATGTGGCCGATGCGGGTCATCCAGCGGAAGAAGCCAAGGAAGACGACTCAGAACGACCTCGACCTCCGTACCCCGTCAGGGCGCAATTTACCCTTCTGAAAAACTCCGGAAACAATCCTCAAGAAAAGGGGAGGCCGATGACGGCCGTGATTGGAAGAGACGAGGAGTTGGCCTCCCTTGAGGGCCTCCTCTCCGACGCGATGAGCTCGCGGGGCGGGATCGCGATGGTGAGCGGCACCGTCACGATCGGCAAGAGCACATTGCTGCACACCTTCGCCGGCCGGGCCGGCCGGGCGGGAGCGGCGGTGCTGACCGCGGTCGGCTCGACGGCCGAGCGGGGCCTGCCGCTCGGGGTCTTCGCCCAGCTTCTGCATGACGCGGAGCTGACCGCGGAGGAGGGCGAGCGGGTCGCGCGGCTGCTGCGCGAAGGCGCGGACGCCTCGCCGGAGCAGCCGCAGACCGTCGAGCACATGGGCGCCTCGCTCGTGCACGACCTCTGCGGCGTGCTGATAGAGCTGTCCAGGAGGGTTCCGCTGCTGATCGTGGTGGACGACGTCCAGTACGTCGACAGCGCCTCGGCTCTGTGCCTGCTCTACCTGGCCCGCCGGGTGAGGTCCGCGAGGATCCTGGCGGTGTTCTGCCAGTCGGACTACCCGCAGCTCGCGCACACCCCCTTCCAGACCGAGCTGCTGCGCCAGCCGCACAGCCGGCGGATCCGCCTGACGCGGCTGACCAGGGAGCAAGTCGCGCTGCTGCTGACGAGCGCGCAGGGCGTCCAGGGCACGCGGAGCGCGGCGGACGCCGGGGACACGCCGGGTGCGTCGGACGCCGCGCACGCCCGGGTGGTCGAATATCAGGCGATCACCGGCGGCAACCCCCTGCTGGTCGGGGCGCTGCTCGACGACGAGCGGGTCGCCGCGGCGATAGGGGAGCCGTTCGCTCCCGGCGACGGTTACGCGCAGGCCGTGCTGACCTGCCTGCGCCGCGGCGACCCGATGATGCTCCGGGTCGCCAGAGGCCTGGCGGTGCTGGGCGACGCCAGCGGGCTGGACCGGCTGCTCGGCCTCGACGGCGCGGTCGTCATCCAGGTCCTGCGCTGCCTGGAGGCCATCGGGCTGCTCGACGGCGGCGGATTCCGGCACCCCGCCGCGCACGAGGCCGTACTGGCGGACCTGACTCCCGAGCTGCGCGCCGAGCTCCACCGGAGCGCGGCCGAGCTGACCCACCACGACGGCGCCGTCGTCACCGTCGTGGCGGAGCACCTGCGGGCGGCCGACCACGGCGACGCCCCGTGGGTGGTGCCCGTGCTGCGGGAGGCGGCGGAGCACTCGCTGCGCGAGGACCGGGTGGCCCCCGCCGTCGACTACCTCCGGCTCGCCCACCGCGCCTGCTCGGACGAGGGACAGGGCGCCGCTGTCAGGGCCGAGCTGTCCCGTGCCGAGTGGCGGATCAACCCGCGCGTCTCCACCGGGCACTTCGAGGAGCTGACCGACGCGATGCGCAGGGGTCTGCTCACCGGCAGGGACGGCGTGGCGCTGGCCAAGTCACTGCTGTGGTGCGGCCGGCTCGACGAGGCGAGGGAGGCGATCGAATGGCTCGGCGGCTACGACGACCAGGGTGACGCCGAGACCGCGGTGGAGCTCAGGAGCGCCGAGCACTGGCTGCGCGCGTCGTTCCCGCCGTTCGTCACGCACCTGCGGCGCACGCCGAGCGGCCCGGCGGCCGAGATCCTGCCCTCGGTGACGGTCAGCCGCCACGCGGAGGCGGTCGCCGCGCTGGCCACAGTGCTGTCCCGCGGCGCGAGGGACGACGTCATCGTGTCGGTGGAGCAGATCCTGCGCAGCCTGCGCCTGAGCGACGCCACGCTCGACGCCGTGGAGGCGGCCCTGCTCGCACTGGTCTACGCGGAGCGGCCCGACAAGGCGCAGCCATGGTGCGACCTGTTCATCGAGGAGGCGGTCTCCCGGCGGTCCGCCGGGTGGCAGGCGCGGCTGAGCGCGATCCGCGCGGAGATCGCGATGCGACAGGGCGACCTGCCGGGCGCCGAGCTGTACGGCAGGCAGGCGCTCACGCTGATGCCGCACGCGGCGTGGGGGGTGGCGATCGGCGGCCCGCTGTCGTGCCTGCTGCTGTCCACCACGGCCATGGGCAGGTACGACGACGCCGTCGAACAGCTCAACCGGCCGGTGCCCGACGCGATCTTCCAGAGCCGGTACGGCCTGCACCACCTGCATGCCAGGGGCCGCTACAGCCTGGCCGTCGACCACGCCCAGGCGGCGCTGCGCGACTTCGAGGCCTGCGGCGAGCTGATGGGCAAGTGGGGGATCGACGTCCCGGGCCTCATCTCGTGGCGGACCGACGCGGCAGCCGCGTGCCTGCGCCTCGGTCAGCACGGCAAGGCGAGGCGGCTCGCCGAGGAGCAGCTCTCCCGTTGCGGCGGCTCACGGACCCAGGGCATCGCACTGAGGCTGCTGGCCGCCACCAGTGAGCTGCGCCAGCGGCCGGCGCTGCTGCGCCAGGCGGTGGACGTGCTGCAGGCCAACGGCGACAGGTACGAGCTGGCCAGGACGCTGCTCGACCTGACCGAGGCGTACAACGCGCTCGGCGAGTACAAGCGGGCGCGGATGATGGGCCGCAGGGCGTGGGCCGGTGCGCAGGAGTGCCAGGCCGAGCCGCTGAGCAGGCTCCTGTCGCCGGATCGGGGCAGGGACGAGGCGGAGGAGCGGGCCGAGAGCCGCGCCGGGTCGCAGGCGACCTCGATGCTCAGCGACGCCGAACGGCGGGTGGCCTCCCTCGCCGCCGTCGGATACACCAACCGGGAGATCTCCAACAAGCTCTACATCACGGTCAGCACGGTGGAGCAGCACCTCACGCGGATCTACCGCAAGCTCAGCGTCACCCGGCGCACCGACCTGCCGTCCAACCTGGAACTCGCCACAGTCGTCACCGCTTAAGGGGCGCACTAGGGGTGGGAGACGGCCCCGGCCTCAAGTTACTTTCGATTCATGATGTATGAATACACGGCCATTCGGCTTTTTGGTGATCCCGCGCGGGATATGGCCGAAGAATGGTCGACTATTCTGAACGATCTGAGTGCGTTGGGATGGCGGCTCGTGGCCGTCCACGAAGGTTACGTATTTCTTGAGCGCGCTCTCTCCGCGGAAAGCGCCGTCCTGTGCGCCACCTGCACCACGGCGGTGGCGAGCCTTGGGGGGGAACCGGTCGCGGCGGAGTGCGACCTCCCCCACTGATCGGGGATTCCGCTGTCCACTCACCCTTTGGGGACCATCATGTCCATTGACGCTCTTGCCGAGTCCGTCGAACCCCTTCAGCCCGTGTCCCTTGACGCGGATCCGGCGTTCGCCCTGCACCGCGGCGGCAAGCTGGAGACCCGTTCCACCGTGCCCGTCGCGAACGCCGCCGACCTGTCGCTGGCCTACACCCCCGGCGTGGCGCGGGTCTGCTCCGCCATCGCCGAGCGGCCGGCCCTGGCCCTCGATTACACATGGGTCGCCAATCTCGTCGCCGTGATCTCCGACGGCACCGCCGTCCTCGGACTGGGCGACATCGGCCCCTCCGCGGCGATGCCGGTGATGGAAGGCAAGTCGCTGCTGTTCAAGGAGTTCGGCGGGGTGGACTCGGTGCCGATCTGCCTGGACTGCACCGGCGTCGACGAGCTGGTGGAGACGATCGTCAGGCTCGCGCCGTCGTTCGGCGGGATCAACCTGGAGGACATCAGCGCTCCCCGGTGCTTCGAGGTGGAGGCCAGGCTGCGGGAGCTCCTCGACATCCCCGTGTTCCACGACGACCAGCACGGCACCGCGATCGTGGTGCTCGCCGCGCTGCGCAACGCCGCGAAAGTGACCGGGCGCGAGCTCGCCGACCTGCGGGTCGTCGTGGCGGGCGCGGGGGCGTCCGGCATCGCGGTGACCCGGATGCTGCAGGCCGCGGGCGTCGGCGACATCGCCGCCTCCGACAGCCGCGGCATGATCTACGAGGGCCGCGCCGGGCTCAACCCCTACAAGGCCGCGCTCGCCGCCCAGACCAATCGCGCCGGTCATACGGGCACCACCGTCGAGGCGCTGGCCGGGGCGGACGTCTTCATCGGCCTGTCGGGCTCGACCGTGCCGGAGTACGCCATCGCCTCGATGGTGAACGACTGCATCGTCTTCGCGCTGTCCAACCCGACGCCGGAGATCCACCCCGAGGTGGCCGCGCGGCACGCCCGCGTCGTCGCCACGGGCCGCAGCGACTTCCCCAACCAGATCAACAACGTGCTGGCCTTTCCCGGCGTCTTCCGCGGCGCGCTCGACGTGCGGGCCCTCGCCATCACCGAGAACATGAAGGTCGCGGCGGCCGACGCGCTCGCCGGGCTCGTCGGCGACGATCTCGCGCCCGACCACGTCATCCCCAGCCCGTTCGACCCGCGCGTCGCGGAGGCCGTCACCTCCGCCGTCGCCGGCCAGGCGCGGCTCGACGGCGTCGCCCGCGCCTGACATTCCCTAGGGGTCAGCCTCACCCGCTACGGGTGTACGGCAGGGGTCATCTGTTCGTAGCGTCCGATCAGGCACATGTATTTATTGACCACTCCAGGCCGGGAATTGCGATGATGAGTGAGTCCGAGCCCTTTCTTGTTGACCGCGAGACCATGTCCGATGACGCGGTGGCGGTCATTGGAATCTCCGCACGCCTGCCATCGGCTCCGAATCCCGGCGCATTCTGGGATTTGCTGGCCGAAGGACGGGACGCGATCACCCAGGTGCCCGCCGAGCGCTGGGACGCCGACGAGCTCTTCGACGCCGACGTGGCCTCTCCCGGCAAGATGAACACCCGCTCGGGCGGATTCCTCGACTCGATCGACGGGTTCGACGCCGGGTTCTTCGGCATCTCGCCGCGTGAGGCGGTGGCGATGGACCCGCAGCAGCGGCTCATGCTGGAGCTGAGCTGGGAGGCGCTGGAGGACGCGGGCATCGTGGCGGGCCGGCTGCGCGACAGCAGGACCGGTGTCTTCGTGGGCGCCATCTGGGACGACTACGCCTCGCTGCTCTACCGCCGCGGCGCCGCGGCGATCTCCCGCTACACGGTGACCGGGCTGCACCGCAGCATCATCGCCAACCGCGTCTCCTACAGCCTGGGGCTGCGCGGTCCCAGCATGACCGTCGACACCGCGCAGTCGTCCTCGCTCGTGGCCGTGCACATGGCCTGCCAGAGCCTGCGCCGGGGCGAGTCGGACCTCGCCCTGGCCGGCGGCGTGAACCTGAACATCATCCCGGAGAGCGGGGTGGCCGAGGCCAAGTTCGGCGGGCTGTCCCCCGACGGCCGCTGCCACACCTTCGACGCCAGGGCCAACGGTTACGTGCGCGGTGAGGGCGGCGGCCTGGTCGCGCTCAAGCGGCTGCGCGACGCCCTCGCGGACGGCGACCGGATCCACTGCGTGATCCGCGGCAGCGCCATGAACAACGACGGCGCCACCGACGGCCTGACCGTGCCGAGCCCCCGCGCGCAGGAGGAGGTCGTGCGCCTGGCGCACGACGGCGCCGGCGTCGGCCCGGCCGACGTCCAGTACGTCGAGCTGCACGGCACCGGCACCCACCTGGGCGACCCGATCGAGGCCGCCGCGCTCGGGGCGGTCTTCGCCGAGGCCCGGCCGGCGGGTGATCCGCTGCTGGTCGGCTCGGCCAAGACCAACATCGGCCACCTGGAAGGGGCGGCCGGCATCGCCGGGCTGCTCAAGGCCGTCCTGGCCATCAGGAACCGGCAGATCCCCGCGAGCCTCAACTTCGCGACCCCGAACCCGCGCATCCCCTTCGACGAGCTGCGGCTCGCCGTCCCGACCGTCCTGCGGTCCTGGCCCAGGCCCGAACGGCCGCTCGTGGCGGGGGTCAGCTCCTTCGGCATGGGCGGCACCAACTGCCACCTCGTGCTCGCGGAGGCCCCCAGGCAGGGCACGCCGCCGGCCCCGTCCCCTGCGGGGCTGCCCGTTCCCTGGGTGCTGTCAGGCAAGACTCCGGCGGCGCTGCGCGACCAGGCCGGACGGCTCGCCGTACACGTGCGGACCCATCCCGGGCTGGACCCCGCGGACGTCGGCCGGTCGCTGGCGCTTGCCCGCTCCGCCTTCGCCCATCGCGCCGTCGTCGTCGGCGCGGACCACGCGGAGCTGCTGCGCGGGCTGGACGCCCTCGCCGGGGGCGCCACCGTGCCCGGCGTGGTCGAGGGCGTGGCGGACGGCACGCCGGGGAGGCTCGCCTTCCTGTTCACCGGGCAGGGCAGCCACCGGCTCGGCATGGGCGCGGAGCTGTACGCCGCGGTGCCCGAGTTCGCCGCGGCGCTGGACGAGGTGTGCGCGCACTTCGACCTGCCGGTCCGCCGGGCGATGTTCGAAGAGCCGGACCTGCTGGAACGGACCGACTACGCCCAGCCGGCGATCTTCGCGCTGGAGGTGGCGCTCTTCAGGACGCTGGAGGGATGGGGCGTCCGGCCAGACGTCGTCGCCGGGCATTCGCTCGGCGAGCTGACCGCCGCGCACGTCGCGGGCGTGCTGACGCTTCCCGACGCGTGCGCACTGGTGGCGGCACGCGGACGGCTCATGGGCGAGCTGCCGGTGGCGGGCGTGATGGTCGCGCTGGAAGGCTCGGAGGAGGAGATCCTCCCCCTGCTGGACGGCCGCGTCGACATCGCGGGCGTCAACGGCCCCCGGTCCGTCGTCATATCAGGAGACGAGGAGGCGGCGCTCGCGATCGCGAGCGAGTGGAAGGCGCGTGGCCGCCGCGCCAAGCGGCTGAAGGTGTCGGTGGCCTGCCACTCGCCGCTGGTCGAGCCGATGCTGGAGGAGTACCGGCGGATCGTGGCGGGCCTGCCGCACGCCCGGCCCGTCATCCCCGTCGTGTCCACCGCCATCGGACGTGTCGTCGAGGAGTTCACGCCGGACTACTGGGTGGAGCACACCCGGCGGGCCGTACGGTTCCTCGACGCCGTGCGAACCCTGGAGGCCGACGGCGTCACGACGTTCGTGGAGCTCGGGCCGGAAGCGGTGCTGACCGGGCTGACCGGTGACTGCCTCACCCCGGGGTCGGGCGCCGCGCGGGTGCCGACGCTGCGCGGCGACCGCCCCGAGCTCGCCTCGCTGGTCACCGCGCTGGCCCGGCTGCACATCGGCGGCGTGCCCCTGCGCTGGGACGCCTTCTTCGACGGCGCCCGCACGGTCGATCTGCCGACGTACGCCTTCCAGCGGGAGCGCTACTGGCTGGAGCTGCCCGCCGGTCCGCAAGAGGCGGCGAGCCCGGGAGACCTGCCGGGTTCCGCGCCGGAGGTCGCCGGCGCTTCGCGGGAGGTGGCGAGCCCGGCCCCCGTACGGAGGGACGCCGCGGGCGACGCGCCCGGCACGCCACGCGGGCGGCTCACCGCTCTGACGGGCGAGGAACTGCACGAAGCGCTGATCGACGTGGTCCGGGTCAACGTCGCGATCGTCCTCGGTCACGCGTCCGGCGGCACCGTCGACGTGGACCGGGCGTTCAAGGACCTGGGCTTCGACTCCCTCGGCGCCGTGGAGCTCCGTGACCGGCTCAACACGGCTGTGGGAGTCGAGCTGCCCAGCAGCCTGCTGTTCGACCATCCGACGCCGCGCGGGGTCGCCGAGCGCCTGGCCGCCGAGCTGACGGGCGGCGCCGTCGCGGTGGCCGCGGTCGCCCAGGTCGCCGCCCACGACGAGCCCATCGCGATCGTGGCGATGAGTTGCCGCTTCCCCGGCGGCGTACGCACTCCCGAGGAGCTGTGGCAGCTCGTCGCCGACGGCGGCGACGTGATCTCCGACTTCCCCCGCGACCGGGGCTGGGACGTCGACGGCCTCTACGACCCGGACCCGTCGCAGCCGGGCAGGACCTACACCCGCAGCGGCGGCTTCCTCTACGACGCCGACCAGTTCGACCCCGCGTTCTTCGGGATCTCGCCGCGTGAGGCGCTGGCGATGGACCCGCAGCAGCGGCTCGTACTGGAGACGTCGTGGGAGGCGGTGGAGCGGGCGGGCATCGACCCGACCTCGCTGCGCGGCGAGCGCGCCGGCGTCTTCGTGGGCGCGATGTCGCAGGACTACGGGCCACGCCTGCACGAGGCGGCCGACGGCTTCGAGGGATACGGCCTGACCGGCAGCGCCGCGAGCGTCGCGTCGGGGCGGGTGGCCTACACCTTCGGGCTGGAGGGTCCGGCGGTGACGGTGGATACGGCGTGTTCGTCGTCGTTGGTGGCGTTGCATCTGGCGGTTCAGGCGCTGCGGCAGGGGGAGTGCTCGCTGGCGCTGGCGGGCGGGGTGACCGTGATGGCGTCCCCCGGCATGTTCGTGGAGTTCTCCCGGCAGCGCGGGCTGTCCCGCGACGGCCGCTGCAAGGCGTTCTCCGCCGACGCCGACGGCACGGGGTGGGCCGAGGGTGTCGGGATGCTGCTGCTTGAGCGGTTGTCGGATGCCGTCGCGAACGGGCATGAGGTTCTGGCCGTGGTGCGGGGTTCGGCGGTGAATCAGGACGGTGCTTCGAATGGGTTGACGGCGCCGAATGGTCCGTCGCAGCAGCGGGTGATCCGGCAGGCGCTGGCGAATGCGCGGTTGTCGGTGGCGGATGTGGATGTGGTGGAGGCGCATGGCACGGGGACTGTGCTGGGCGACCCGATCGAGGCGCAGGCGCTTTTGGCGACGTACGGCCAGGAGCGGGAGACGCCTCTTTATCTGGGGTCGTTGAAGTCGAACATCGGGCATTCGCAGGCGGCCGCCGGGGTGGGCGGTGTGATCAAGATGGTCATGGCGATGCGGCATGGGGTGCTGCCGAGGACGTTGCATGTGGATGAGCCGTCGCCGCATGTGGACTGGTCGGCGGGTGCGGTGGAGTTGCTGACGGAGGCGCGGCCGTGGCCCGT
>NZ_JBEZDW010000068.1:0-20450 GCF_040802045.1 Microbispora sp. NPDC049125
CTGCACCGGGGACGGTGTGGGAGAGTAGGACACCGCCGGACAATCATTTGTTCCACCAGGAGAAGCCACCCCGAATGGGGTGGCTTTTTCTGTTTTTACCGATGCGCCTAACCGGGTGGCGGCTATGCGGTGACCGCCGCGCCCAGCAGCGGCTCGATGCGGAAAGGGATCTGGGTCGACAGGGCGATCGTCGTGTCGGTGCGCTGCACCGCCGGCGAGGCGAGGATCCTGGCGATGATCTCCTGGAGGTGCGGCGTGCTCCGCGCCACCACCCGGCACAGCAGGTCCGCCTGGCCGCTCGTGCCGTACACCTCGAGAATCTCGGGGATGCCTGCGAGCGTCTGCACCGCCTCGGTCAGCTTGCCCTGGGCGATCTGCAGCGACGCGAAGGCGAGGATGGGATAGCCGATCTCCTCCGCGGCCACCGTCGGCCCGAAGTCGCTGATGACTCCCCGCATCGTCAGCTTCTCCACCCGGGCCTGCACCGTCCCCCTGGCAACTCCGAGCAGCCGGGCCAGCTCCGTCAGCCCGATGCGGGGGTTGGCGCGCATGGTGACGAGCAGTCGGCTGTCGAGTGAGTCCAGCATGCGCCCGAGGGTACGCCCCGCCTGGTCGGATCGGCCAGCCAAATCACTGGAAAGAGTGTCAGATTGTGCGTTCTGCCCACCATGACTGGTCGCTCTTGCCAGCGAAACCGCTAGTTGCTGTCATATGGCTCTATGTTCGAGGAAGCGCAGTACTTCGCCCCAGTGGCGACGCGGGACGACGGTTCGGTCGTGGTCGAGCTGGCCACCACCCATCCTGGTTTCGCGGACGCCGTCTACCGCGAGCGGCGCAACGCCATCGCCGCGCTCGCCCTGGGCCACACTCCTGGTGATCCGATTCCCCACGCCGAGTACACCGATGAGGAGCACCACGTCTGGGCGCTCGTCACCAAGGAGCTGGCCGTCAAGCACGATCGGTACGCCGTCCGCGAGTTCCTTGACGGAGCCGCGAAGCTCGGCCTGCCCGGGGACCGCATCCCCCAGCTCGAAGAGGTCGGCGACCTGCTTGAGCCGCTGACGGGCTTCCGCTACCTGCCGGCGGCCGGGCTGGTGCCGTTGCGGGAGTTCTACGGCGTGCTCGCGAAAGGCCTGTTCCACTCCACGCAGTACATCAGGCACCACTCGGTGCCCTTCTACACTCCCGAGCCCGACATCGTCCACGAGGTCATCGGGCACGCCAACACCCTGGCCTCACCCCGCTTCGCGGAGCTCTACCGGGCCGCCGGCCGCGCGGCGCTGCGGGTCGAGAGCGACGAGGCGCTGGAGTTCGTCTCGAAGGTGTTCTGGTTCACCCTCGAGTTCGGGGTGATGCGGGAGGGCGGCGAGCTCAAGGCGTACGGCGCGGGCATCCTCAGCTCGTACGGGGAGATCGAGGAGTTCCGCGGGATGGACATCCGTCCCCTCGACCTCGCGGCGATGGGCACCACGCATTACGACATCACGAAATATCAGGAGGTGCTCTTCGAGGCGGCCTCGTTCGACCACCTCGAAGACCTCGTCGGCACGTTCTGGGACACCTGCGACGACGACGCCATCGCCCGGCTCACCACCCGCTGATCCCCCCAGGGCTCAGCGGGGGCCGACGACCAGCAGTGCGTCGCCGACGCCACGCTCCACCCCGTCGGACGGGTGGTTCACCACCTTCTTGCCGATCACCATCGCGCTGGAGCCGCCGCCGTCGAGGTTGACGGCGTCACGCGCGCCGAGCCAGCGCATCAGCTCCGCCGCCTCGAAGAACGAGGCGCCGACGGTGGACCCGGGAGCGCGGCCGTCCACGACGGCGATGATGAGCTTGCCGTTCTTGGTGACTCCGGCGAGCGTGCGCGGGTGCCTGCGCAGGATCATGTTGACGTTCGCCATGCCGTCCCGTGAGGCGGTGATCGAGGTCCGTCCGCCGCGGACGAGGCCGATGGCGCCGCCGATGATGCTGGTCTCCGAGGTGAGGGGGATGGCCTTGTGCGTCCTCAGGTCGGTGACCCTGGTCGTCACCTTCACCGTGGCGTCCTTCGGGGCGTGCTCCCACAGCCAGTCGGCCGCGGCCCCCACCCCGTGGAGGACCCGCGTTCCCTTGGCCACGCGAGCGCCCGGGTCGCGCACCGCGGTGACCTTGCCGGCCGCGTCGAGCACGGCCTCGACGCCGTCGTCCTTCGGCGTCTCCCGCCCGATCTCCTCGGTGTAGAGGACGAGCTCGTCGGGCTTGGGCACCCGGTTGAGGCCGGTCACCTGGACGGCGGCCCCGTCGCCGGCCTTCGCGACGACCGTGGACGACAGCTCGGTGACACGGGCCGTGCGGCCCTTGAGCACCAGGCCGACGCGGCCCGCCACCGCCTCGCTGAGCAGCTTGCCGCCCACCACCGAGATGCCGGTGGGGTCGCCGCGGAACGCCGGCAGGGTGTGGATGTCGAAGAAGCCGCCGTTGACGCCGACGAGCGCCTTGGCGGACGCGGCCATCGCCGAGACCTTCTCGCGCTTGGACACGCTGGTCCCGATCGAGGAGCGGAACGATCCGCGGAACGTGCGGGGATCGACGACGATGACCCGGACCTTCCACGGCCCGGTGGTCACGAAGCCGTCGTCCCCCTGGAAGTCGACCTTGGCGCTGACGCCCGCGTCCTTGAGCTGCTTCACGACCTTGGCGGCCTCGTCCTTCTTGCTCAGCGGCCAGGCGCCCACCCGCACCATGAAGTAGTCGGCGGCGGGGAAGTCGGCCACCGCGGGCCGGGTGAACTTCACGACCGTGGGCGTGAGGCCCGCCAGCTGCACGGCCTCCGCCTGCGTCTGCGCGGTCGCCTCCGACATGAAGTCCTTGCCGGCGACGACGACGCTCACCGTGTAGCCGTCCTTGGAGCGGCCGTGCGAGACGGTGAAGTAGCTGACTCCGGGGGCGAGGCTCTTCGACGCCGTCTTCGGGATCCCGGGCGTGCCCAGCGGAAAGCTCGTCGCCGGGAGCCCGGCGACGGGGTCGGCGAGCGCCGGGGCCGAAAGGGTGGTCATCGTCATGGCCAGGGTGACGACCCCGACGGTCAAGCGGCGTCTCATGCGGTTTTCTCCCCAATGGTGATCCTTAAGGGACCATCGTGGCGAGAATGGCGGGGGAGGAGGGGCGAAACGCGGCAAACAGCATGAGAATCCACCCAGAGTTCCAGTCGGCGATCCATCAGAACCGGATGATCGGCGCAAAGCAGCTCATATGTCCTTCGTGGCGTGCGCCAGGGCCTCAGGCGCCAGGGGCCTCAAGGCGGCGGGGCCTCAGGGGGCGGTGGGTCCGGGCGTGCTGGCGTCAGGGTGTGCGTGAGTCGATCTCCTTGGCCCGCCGGACGAACTCCTGCGCCGACGGCGCCTCGACATGGACGAGCAGCCCGTCGCCGCGCCGCGACATGCCCCAGTAGTGCGCGGTGGCCTGGCCCCACCAGATCGTCCACCGGGGGAAGCGGGCGGAAAGGGCCCGGACCACGATCGCCGGGCTGATTTGCGGTTCGCTCATCGTCTGCACGTTTCGAGGGAAGCACGATCCCCGCGTGTGCGCGAGTGTACGGAGAGTAGTCGGGTGGCAGTAGTTTTACACCTGGGACGACATTCCTACTTATCGGAAGTCAGCATGGAGGCGAGAAGTCGCCCATCGAGCCCTGGAACGGTCAAATCGTCTGCACCGGTCATCGTCTCGGCGGCCACGAGGGCGTTGACGATCGCCTCTTCCGTCGCCTCGATGACGGCGTAGAAGAGCGGGTCGAGGTACTCGTCGGCGAGGACGGTGACCGGGAACGTCCGCGGGCCGTTCGCGTCGAGCGAGTTGGCCGGCAGGTGGCGGTTGCCGGTGGAGAAGCACAGGAAGCCGTCTCCACTGGAGTTCTCGCCGGCGCCGCCGGTCCTGGCGACCCCCAGTGCGGCCCGCTGCGCCATCCTCCGGCACTGGTGGGGCAGGAGCGGGGCGTCCGTGGCGAGGATGCCGATGATCGAGCCGGCCCCCTCGTGCGGCAGGCCCGACGGGGGGAGGGCCCGGCCGACGTTGACGCCGTTGACGGTGAGCCGGTCGCGCCGGCCGTGGTTGGCCTGGACCAGCACCCCCACGGTGTAGCCGTCCGCGGTCCGCGAGGCCGTCCCGATGCCGCCCTTGAAACCGTGGCAGATCATGCCCGTGCCGCCGCCGACCGCGCCCTCGGCGACCGGGCCGCCCGACGCGGCGTCGAACGCCTCCCGGACGTGTGCGGCCCGCACGTGCTGGCCGTCGATGTCGTTGAGCATGCCGTCCCAGGTCTCACCCACCACGGTCAGCGACCAGGCGTGCCTGCCCTTGCCGAGCGAGCCCACCTCGATCTCCACGAGCGCGTCGCGGACCACGCCCACCGATGCGGTGTTGGTCAGCCCGACCGGCGAGCCGAGCAGCCCGAACTCCTGCAGGAACGCCATGCCGGTGATCTCGCCGTTGCCGTTCAGCCAGTGGATCCCGGCGTAGAGCGGCTCGTCGAACGCCGAGCCCTCGTGCGGCAGCACCACGGTGACGCCGGTGCGGATCGGGCCCTCGCCCACGACGCGGGGGCCGCTCCCGCTGATCAGCGTGGTGTGGCCGACGCGCACGCCGGGCACGTCGGTGATCGCGTTGTACGGCCCGGGTGTGCCGGTGCTGACGACAATGCCGAAGTCGCGGGCTCTCATCGATGCAGGACCTTCCAGGGTCAGACGGTGTCGCGGCGGAACGTCTCCAACGCCAGCAGCGCGACGTGCAGGGACATGCAGGACTCGACGTCGTCGAGGTCGGTCTCCAGGATCCGCTCCAGCCGGCGGAGCCGGTCGTAGAAGGCCGGCCGGGACAGGTGGGCCTTCTGGGCCGCCACCGCCTTGTTGCGCCCCGCGTCGAGGTAGATGCGCAGAATCCTGGTCAGGTCGCCGCGCCGCTGGGCGTCGTGGGCGAGCAGCGCCCCCAGTTCGCGTTCGGCGAACGTCTGCAGCCGGGCGTCGTCGCGCAGCAGGTGGAGCAGGCCGCGCAGCCGCAGGTCGGGCAGGCGGTAGAACGCCCGGCCGTCGGGCTGGCGGACCGCCACGTCCGCGACCTGCTCGGCCTCCAGGAAGCTCCGCCGTACGTCCTTGACGGACTCGACCACCGAGCCGGCCGCAAGCACGAAGGGAGTCGGGAACGTGGCCTTGAGGCGGTCGGCCAGCGTGCCCAGCGCCGTCTCCGCGACCGAGCGGGGCGGCAGCGGCAGCAGCACCCCGACCCGGTTCTGGTCCAGCGCGCCGACCAGTGCGGGCAGCCGGGCCTCCCGGCAGGCGGCCGCCGTGGCCTCGGCCAGCTCGCCGAGCCGCGCCTGCTCGCCGAGCGCGGTGCCGGTCGAGGTGCCGGTCGGGGCGGTGAGGCGGATGACGGCGCTGATCAGCCTGCGCCCGGTGAGGGGCACGCCGACGGCGCGGGCGCGCGCGGCGGCCTCGTCGGGGTCGGAGTAGGCGTGGGTGAGGATGCCCGTGATGATCGTGCCGTGAGCCTGCCGCTCCAGCGACTCCTGGTGCCGCTCCAGCAGCCGGCTGAGGGCGAGCGTGGTGGCCGCCCGCTCGGCGAGCACGATGTCGCGCGGGCTCGGCCGGCTGTCGCAGAGCAGGATCAGCCTTCCCCAGTCCTGCCCGCGCGCGCCCACCATCGTGACCAGCCAGCCCGCGGCGTCGTCGTAGGCCGTCCGCTCCCCGGGTGAGACGGAGCGGGACCGGGTCTCCCAGTTGGCGAGCAGCGTCCCGGTGTCGCCGCCCGCGGCGTCGCAGGCGAGCACCTGGTGGGCCAGGTTCTCCAGCACCACCGGGCAGCCGGCGAAGCGGGCCACCTGGGTCAGCACCTCGCCGGGTGAGGCGCCCTCGACCGACAGCTCGGTGAACACCTCGTGGAGCTGCTCGGAGGCCCGTAACTCCTGGAGCTGGATGTCGATGATGCGCGCGTGCACGGACTCGGTGATCTGCACGAAGGGCGTCTCACGGGCCAGCGTGACGAGCGGGAGCCCGTGCTCCTCGGCCGCCCTGATCACCGCGCGGGGCAACTCGCGGACGAACCTGCGCCCCAGCTCGACGATCAGGCCGGAGGCTCCGACGGCGGCGAGATCGGAGATGTACTCCGCCAGCTTGTCGGGCTCGCCGGGCAGGGCCACTCCGGTGGTCAGGACCAGCTCTCCGCCGCGCAGCAGGTGGGCGATGTCGTGGACCTCTCCCACGTGCACCCAGCGGACCCGGGTCTCCAGCCGGTCGCCGCCCGCCACCACCCGCGGGTTGCCCCGCCGGACGGGGTCCAGCGCGAGCACATCGGCGACGGTGGGCAGCATGGGAAGAGGCTACCTGATCAACATGTAAACCTGACCTGCCAGTAGCTGACACAGTGGCGGTCGTTCACGGGGAGGACGGCAGGCGGGCCTGGAGCCCGTCGAGGAGGGCCATCAGCCCGAAGTCGAAGGCGAGCCGCCGGGCGACGTGCGGGTCGAACTTCTCGCCGGTGTAGTTCTCGTACCGCTGCCGCAGGTGGGGTCGCTCGGACGCCAGCTTCACGACGACCGGCCCGATGTCGGCGTGCAGCTTGTCCATGTCCGTGCCGGAGGCGGCCATGGCGTTCAGCCAGGCGACCTCGGGGACGGTCGCTCCCAGGGTGAACGCGACGACGGCCGTGACGGCGTAGTCCACGTCGATGCCCTCGAAGCCGGCGCGGACGAACGCGCCCATGAGGCGGTCGGCGGCCGTCAGGGCGTTCGGGCCGAGGGCGGGGACGACCCCGATCAGGCCGGCGCTCCACGGGTGATCGAGGATCGCGTGGCGCAGGCCGTACGCGAAGACGCCGGCGGTCTCGCGCCAGGAGGCCTCCTCGGGGACGGCGACCTTGCCGTAGACCTCGTCCATGACGAGCTCGATGAGCTCGTCCTTGTGGGCCACATGCCAGTAGAGGCTGGTGGCGCCCGCTCCGAGCCGCGCGCCGAGCTTGCGCATGCTGAGCGCGTCGAGCCCGTCGGCGTCCAGGATCTCCAGGGCCGCCCGGACGATCTGGTCACGGCTGAGGCCCTGCTCGCGCGGCCCCCTGTGCTCGCGCGTCCAGACCGATGAGAACGGCTTCGGTGGCACGGGCCCAGGATATTCGCTCGCACTGCGTTCGAGGCTGTCGTACAGTGTGCGAGTCGAATCGCACACTGTACGAGGAGTTCACGTGTCCCATCCCCGACGCTGGTGGATCCTGGCCGTCCTGTGTCTCAGCCTGTTGACGCTGGTCGTGGACAACACCGTGCTCAACCTGGCGATCCCGTCGCTCATGCGCGATCTCGGCGCGACTCCGCAGGACGTCCAGTGGGTCATCGACGCGTACGTCCTGGTCTTCGCCGGCCTCCTGCTGACGGCCGGCAGCCTGTCGGACCGGTACGGCAGGCGCCGCGTCCTCATGATCGGCCTGGTGCTGTTCGGCGGCGCCTCGCTCGCGGCCACGCTCGCGGCCGAGCCGTGGCAGCTCATCGCCGCCCGCGCGCTGATGGGCGCCGGCGGCGCGTGCGTCATGCCGTCGACCCTTTCCATCCTGATCACCGTGTTCGACGAGACGGAGCGGCGCAAGGCGTTCGCCGCGTGGAGCTCGGTGGCCATGGTGGGCGTGATCGCCGGGCCGACGCTGGGCGGCTTCCTGCTCCAGCACTACTACTGGGGCTCGGTCTTCCTGCTCAACGTCCCCATCGCCGTCCTGGCGATCGTGGCGGCCCTCGTCCTGATGCCCGAGACGTACGGCTCGCCCCGCGGGGTCGACCCGGTCGGCGTCGTGCTGTCCATCGCGGGCATGGGCGGGCTCGTGTGGGCCGTCATCTCGGCCCCGGCGGGTGACCTGAACCCGCTGCTCATCGTGGGAGCGGTGGTCGCGCTGCTCGGCTTCGTGCTGTGGGAGCGCCGGACGCCGCACCCGCTGCTGCCCCTCGGGCTGTTCCGTGACCGGTCGTTCAGCGGCGCCAGCTTCTCCATCGTGCTGCTGTCGTTCGGCGCGGGCGCGCTCATGCTGGCGCTCACGCAGTATCTCCAGTTCGTCCTCGGCTACGAGCCGCTCAAGGCCGGCCTGGCGCTCCTGCCGTACGTCGTCGCGGCGATGGTCTTCAACGGCCTCGGCGCCACACTGGGCAAGAAGATCAGCAACCGGACGCTCATCGTCGCCGGGCTGCTCATCATGGGGGTGGGCTTCGGCGTCCTGTCCACGCTGACCTACGGGTACGGCACGCTGATCACCAGCCTGATGATCATGGGTGTCGGCGGCGGCCTCGCCGGTCCGGCGGCGTACGCGACCCTGATGGGCGCGGTCCCGCCCGACCACGCCGGGGTGGGGTCGGCGCTGAACGACACCGTGCAGCAGGTCGGCATGGCGCTCAGCGTGGCGGTCCTCGGCAGCGTCCTCGCCGGGATGTACACGGCCTCGATGCCTGAGTCGGCGCCGGAGGCGGCCCGTGAGTCGATCAGTGGCGCGCTGGCCCTCGGGGACCCGGCCGTCGCCCGGGCCGGGCGCGATGCGTTCGTGTCCGCGATGTCCGTCGGCTCACTGGTCGGGCTCGGCTGCTCCATCGCCGCGGCCGTGGTCGCCTTCCTGGTCCTGCGGCGCACCGCGCCCCAGCCGGCCGCCGAGCCCCAGCCGGTGGCCTGACCGTCACGGCATGATGTAAGGCGAATCTGAAGTATCCCGACATGCTGACGGGTGGGGCAGTCCGCCCGTCAGCGGCGATACTCGAAGTATGCCCGACCTTCTCGCACGTCATCGCGCGGTCATGCCGAACTGGATGGCCCTGTACTACAACGAGCCCATCGAGATCGTGGGGGGCAAGGGCAACCGCGTCACCGACGCGAACGGCAAGACCTACCTCGACTTCTTCGCGGGGATCCTCACCAACATGATCGGGTACGACGTGCCCGAGGTGCGGGAGGCCGTCGAACGGCAGCTGGCCACCGGGGTGGTGCACACCTCCACGCTCTACCTGCTGCGCGGCCAGGTCGAGCTCGCCGAGAAGATCGCGCGGCTGTCGGGCATCCCGGACGCCAAGGTGTTCTTCACCAACTCCGGCACAGAGGCCAACGAGACGGCTTTGCTGCTGGCCACCTACGTCCGCGGCTCCGACCAGGTGCTCGCGATGCGGCAGAGCTACCACGGCCGGTCGTTCGGCGCGATCAGCGTCACCTCCAACCGCTCGTGGAAGAACAACTCGCTGTCGCCGCTGAACGTGCACTTCCTGCACGGCGCCGACCGGCATCTCGCGCAGTTCCGCGGGATGTCCGACGCCGACTACATCGCCGCCTGCACCGACGACCTGCGCCACGTGCTGGCGACCGCGGTCTCCAAGGACGTCGCCGCGCTGATCGCCGAGCCCATCCAGGGCGTCGGCGGCTTCACGATGGCCCCCGACGGGCTGTTCGCCGCGTACAAGGAGGTCCTCGATGAGGAGGGCATCCTGTTCGTGTCGGACGAGGTGCAGACCGGCTGGGGCCGTACCGGCTCGGCCTTCTGGGGCATCCAGAACCACGGCGTCACCCCCGACATGATCACCTTCGCCAAGGGTGTCGGGAACGGCTTCGCGATCGGCGGCGTGGTCGCGCGCGGCGACCTGATGGACGCGCCGCAGGCGATCGGCCTGTCCACCTTCGGCGGCAACCCGATCGCCACCGCCGCCGCCAACGCGACGCTCGACTACGTGCTCGACCACGACCTGCAGGCCAACGCCGCGCGGACCGGGGAGATCATCCTCACCGGCCTGCGCGAGGCGGCCGGGCGCCTGCCCGTCGTCGGCGACGTCCGGGGCAGGGGCCTGATGTTCGCCGTCGAGCTGGCCGACCCCGCCACCGGGCAGCCCGCGCCCGCCCTGGCCGCCCGGTTCATGGAGGAGACCAAGAAGCTCGGCCTGCTCGCGGGCAAGGGCGGGCTGCACGGCGCCACGCTGCGCATGGCCCCGCCGCTCACGCTCACCGAGGACGAGGCCCGCGAGGGCCTCGGCATCCTCGTCACGGCTCTGGAGACCGTCAACGATGAAGCGCGTTAGTCACTGGATCGACGGAGCCCCCGCCGGCCCCGGCAGCCGTACGGCGGACCTGTTCGACCCCGCCACCGGGCAGGTGAGCGGCGCGGTCACGCTCGCGTCGCCGGAGGACGCTGACGCGGCGGTGGACGCCGCGGCGCGGGCCTACCCCGCGTGGCGCGACACGTCCCTGGTGAAGCGGGCGCAGATCCTGTTCCGTTTCCGGGAGCTGGTGGACGCCCACCGCGACGACCTGGCGGCGCTCATCACGGCCGAGCACGGCAAGGTGCACGGCGACGCCCTCGGCGAGGTCGCCCGCGGGCTGGAGGTCGTCGAGTTCGCCTGCGGCATCCCCCACCTGCTCAAGGGCGGCTTCTCGGAGAACGTCTCCACCCGGGTCGACTCCTACTCGATCCGCCAGCCGCTCGGGGTCGTCGCGGGGATCACGCCGTTCAACTTCCCGGCGATGGTGCCGATGTGGATGTTCCCCGTGGCCATCGCCTGCGGGAACACGTTCGTGCTCAAGCCGTCCGAGAAGGACCCGTCGGCCTCGCTGCTCATGGCCGAGCTGTGGAAGCGGGCCGGGCTGCCGGACGGCGTGTTCAACGTCCTGCAGGGCGACAAGGTCGCGGTCGACCGGCTGCTTGAGCATCCGGAGGTGAGGGCGGTGTCGTTCGTCGGCTCGACCCCCATCGCCAGGTACGTCTACGAGACGGGGACGGCCCACGGCAAGCGGGTCCAGGCGCTCGGCGGCGCGAAGAACCACATGCTCGTGCTTCCCGACGCCGACCTCGACCTGGTCGCCGACTCGGCGGTGTCCGCCGGATTCGGCTCGGCCGGCGAGCGGTGCATGGCGATCTCGGTCGTGCTCGCCGTCGACCCGATCGGGGACGAGCTGGTCGAGAAGATCGTGTCCCGGGTGGGCGCGCTGACGATCGGGCCCGGCGACGACCCGGCGTCGGAGATGGGCCCGCTCGTCACCGCCGCCCACCGTGACAAGGTGGCGTCCTACCTGGACCTCGGCGTCGAGGAGGGGGCCAAGCTCGTCGTCGACGGGCGCGAGACGCCGGTGCGCGGCGGGAGGGGGAACGGCTTCTGGCTCGGCCCGACGGTCCTCGACCACGTGCCGCCCGGCTCGCGCGTCCACTGTGAGGAGATCTTCGGGCCGGTGCTGTCGATCGTGCGGGTGGCGTCGTACGAGGAGGGCCTGGAGCTCATCAACACCGGTGAGTACGGGAACGGCACGGCGATCTTCACCAACGACGGCGGCGCCGCCCGGCGCTTCCAGAACGAGGTGGAGGTCGGCATGATCGGCATCAACGTGCCGATCCCCGTGCCGATGGCGTTCTACAGCTTCGGCGGCTGGAAGTCCTCGCTCTTCGGGGACACCCATGTCCACGGCACCGAGGGGGTGCACTTCTACACGCGGGGCAAGGTCGTCACCTCCCGGTGGCTGGACCCCTCGCACGGCGGCGTCAACCTGGGCTTCCCGACGAACGGCTGACACGTTCCGGCCCGGCGGGGCCAGTAGGCTCGTGGCGTTCGTCTCGTGAGGGGGTCGCCGCGTGGGGGTCAGCCGCAGACACCTGGCCGTAGCCGCAGCCGGGCTGCTGGCCGCGGCGTGCGCCGGGCCGGGGCAGACCGGTGGCGGTGGCACGGGTGGCGGCACGGCGGGCGCCGCCTTCACACCCTCCGGCTCCGCCTCAGCCTCTGCTCTCGCCTCCAGCGGCGTGCCGGTGACACCGGCGTCACCGGCGTCCTCCGCGCCGACGGCGGCCACGCCGGGCACCGGGAGCCCCGCTCCCTCGCCCATCGCGTCGGCGGGCCGCGGCGAGGGTGCGGTCAGCGTGATGGCGCTGAACGGCTACGCCGAGTGGGGCGGGGTCGACCCGAAGGTCAAGTGGGTCGGCACCTTCGAGCAGGACACCGGTTGCAAGGTCAGCCTCAGGTACTACGACCCCGCGCAGCCGGAGAAGCCGGGTGACTTCGACCCCTCGTCGTTCGACGTCGTCTCCGCGACGCCTGTGGTCGGCGGGCGGCTGATCGACGAGCGCAAGGTCGCCCCGCTCAACACGGAGCTGCTCGGCGACTACGACCAGATCCCGGCGCGGCTGCGCGACCTGCCGTCGGTGACGCGGGACGACCAGGTGTACGGCGTGCCGTACCTGTGGGGCACGAACGAGGTGCTCTACGACTCCGGCAAGGTCCGGCCGGGCGGGCCGGAGGCGATCTTCACGGACAAGGGCCCCGTGATGTTCCGGGACAGCCCCCTGACCCTCGCGGACGCCGCGCTCGTCCTCAAGGGCCGGGGCGCGGACATCAAGGACCCGTTCGATCTCACGCCGGCCCAGCTCGCCGCCGCCGCGGCCCTGTTCGAGCCGGGCACGCCGGGACGGCGGCTGTACTGGAGCAACCCGATCGAGGTCGTGCAGGGCTTCGCCGCCCGGACCGTGCGGCTCGCGCAGGGCACGCCCTACCACCTGGACGTGCTGAAGCGGGGGCACAGGCCGGTGAAGGCGGTGGGGGACCGGCCCGTCACCGGATGGGCCGACTCCTGGATGGTCTCCTCCTCAGCCGCCCATCCCAGCTGCGCCTACCAATGGCTCGACTACACCAGCACGGCGGACGTGCAGCGCAAGGCGTCGGCGTGGATGGGCTTCGCCCCCGCCAACCCCGGCGCCTGCACCGGCCGTGCCCGGCGGATCTGCGCCGACTACCACGTGGGCGAGGCCCGCGCGTTCAAGGGAGTCGTCTTCGCCACCCGCCCGCCCGGCTACGACCAGTGGATCGACCGCTGGTCCCGGATCGCCCCCCGCTGACCCGGTGTGGAGGCGGGGAGCGTGGAGGTCAGCGCGGCGGGCAGTGCAGGCGCACCAGGGCCTCAGCCGTGGTGAGCGCCTGCCGGACCGGTCCGTCGGGGCCCAGGGCCGCGCCGTTGGCGTAGAGGCCGCCGATGACGAGCATGAGAGCGTCCGAGAGCCCCTGGGGGTCGGTCGCGCCCGCCGCGCCGGCGAGGGTGAGGAGACGCTCCCGCAGCCGCTCCAGGTGCGTCACGGCCTCCCGTCGCCCCGGATGCCCGGGGTCGCGGAACTCGGTCGAGGTGTTGTAGAACGGGCAGCCCCGGAAGCCGGGGGAGCGCGCGCCGTCGTAGACGAGCTCGATCACGGCGAGGATCTGGCGGGCCGGGTCCTCGGCGTGGCGCGCGACCGCCGCGTCGGCCACCTCCCACCAGGCGGCGTCGCTGTCGCGCAGCCAGGCCGCGACCAGGTCGTCCTTCCCGTCGAACTCGCGATAGAGCTGGCTCTTCCCGAGCCCCGTCTCGTCGATGACCTGCTGGATGCCGACGGCTCGCACCCCGTGCTCCCCGAACAGCCGGGCGGCGACGTCCAGGATGCGCTTCCTCGTGCCGGAGGCCGGCTTTCGCGCCACATCAGTCCCCTTTCGTCGTCCAGTGCGCCGAATTCCGATCGAGTCTGACCTTGCCCGTTGACAGCTATCCAGGCATGCAGTCAATATGGACCGACCGGTCCCGGACCGATCGGTCTCATACTAGAGGAAGGATGGCGCGATGTCCGACGAGGTGACGCTCGCCGTGATAGGCCGGTTCAACGAGGCGTTCCTCCGTCATGACCCCGCTCTCCTGGAAGGACTCCTCGCGGAGGACTGCGTGCTGGAGAACTCCGGCCCGCCGCCGGACGGATCGCTGCACGTCGGCCGGGACGCCTGCCTCGCGTTCTGGTCGCAGTTCGTGGGCGCGCGAGAGGCGTCGTTCGAGCCCGAGGAGGTATGGGTGGCGGGAGACCGCGCGGTCATCCGGTGGCGGCTGCGATGGGGGCCGGGCGAGGTGGATTCCGTGCGCGGCGTGAACCTGATCACCGTCCGGGACGGCCTGATCGTCAAAGGCTTCGGTTACGTCAAGGGATGACGCCCGGCCCTGCCCGCTCGGCCCTGCCCGCTCGGCCCTGCCCGCTCGGCCCCGCCCGGCCCTGCCCGCCCGGCCCTGCCCGCCCGGCCCTGCCCGCCCTGGCCGTCTCGCCTCCGCGGCCGGCCCCGCTCGGCCTCCCGGGCCCAGCCTCCCGAGCTCGGTCCGGCATCTCCGGCTGGATCGGGGTCGGCTGGGTCAGGACATGGCGGCGCGGGAATGGCGGGGAAGCGGGACCTGGCCCTCGGGTGCGGGCAGCAGGGCCTCGGCGCAGTCGTCGCAGGCGTGCACGGCGCCGTTGTCCGGCAGCAACCCCACCTTGACGCGGGGGCGCGGCCATTTCTTGTGGCAGACGACGCAGGCGTCGCCGTCCCGCTGCGTGGTCGTCAGACCGGCCGGGTCGAACGTCAGCATGAGGCGTTCGGCTCCGTCATGGTTCCAGCCCATCAACGTCCCCCCTCGATCGCCTATCGGAACCGTTATAACGCGGTTACCCCGCGTGATCGGCGCGGGTCGGGCCAAGGGGCGGTCAATTCGCGGCATAACGCGAGCCGACAGCAACAAAAAGGACACCCGGGTTCAAGCCGGGTGTCCTTTTTGTTAGTACTTAAACGGGCATATCAACCTTGTAGGGCGCGCTCCAGAATCGACAGCCCCTCGTCGAGCAGATGGTCCGGGATGACCAGAGGCGGGAGGAAGCGCAGCACGTTGCCGTACGTCCCGGCGGTCAGGACCAGCAGGCCCTCGGCGTGGCACCGCCGGGCGATCTCCGCCGCCGGATACGGGTCCTTGGTGCCGGGGACCACCAGCTCGATGGCGATCATCGCGCCGCGCCCCCGGACGTCGCCGACGATCGGGTTCCGCTCCTTGAGCGCGTGCAGCCGGGGGAGCATGACCTCGCCGATGTGCCGGGCCCGATCCACCAGCTTGTCCTGCTCGATGGTCTCGATGACGCCGAGCGCGGCCTCGCAGGCCAGCGGGTTGCCGCCGTAGGTGCCGCCGAGGCCGCCGACGTGTACGGCGTCGAGCAGCTCGGCGCGGCCGGTCACTGCGGCGAGCGGCAGGCCGCCGGCGATGCCCTTGGCCGTGCAGATGATGTCGGGGACGACGCCCTCGTCCTCGCAGGCGAACAGGTCGCCGGTCCGCGCGAAGCCCGTCTGGACCTCGTCGGCGATGAAGACGATGCCGTTGGCCCGGCAGTACTCGGCGATCTTGGGCAGGAATCCGCGGGCGGGCTCGATGAAGCCGCCCTCGCCCGCGATCGGCTCGATCAGCACGGCCGCGACGTTCTCCGCCCCGATCTGCTTGCCGATCAGGTCGATCGCCTCGGCCGCCGCCTCCTCCGCGCAGTTGTCCGGACCGCCGGGCCAGCGGAACGGGTAGGCGAGCGGCACTCGGTAGACCTCGGGGGCGAACGGCCCGAAGCCCTGCTTGTACGGCATGTTCTTGGCCGTCAGCGTCATCGTCAGCAGGGTCCTGCCGTGGTAGCCGTGGTCGAAGACGACGACGGCCTGCCTGCCGGTGGCGTGCCGCGCCACCTTCACCGCGTTCTCGACGGCCTCGGCGCCGCTGTTCACCAGGAACGTGCGCTTGTCGTGGTCGCCCGGTGTGAGCTCGTTCAGCTTCTCGCAGACCGCCACGTACGACTCGTACGGCGCCACCATGAAGCAGGTGTGGGTGAAGTCGGCGACCTGCTTGCGCACCCGCTCGACCACGCGGGGAGCGGCGTTGCCGACGTTCGTCACGGCGATGCCGGAGCCGAAGTCGATGAGCGAGTTGCCGTCCACGTCGACGACGACCCCGCCGCCCGCCTGGGTCACGAACACGGGGAGGGTGACGCCGATGCCCGGCGGCACGGCGGCCTGCTTGCGCACGAACAGCTCACGGGAGCGGGGGCCGGGGATCTCGGTGACCAGGCGGCGCTCCTGGGGAAGCCCGGGGCCGCCGTGCGTGGTGGCAGTGCTCATGCTCCCGACGGTACGGCCGCCGCCCTCAGCTGCCGATATGTCTGCATGGCAGAATGAAGGTGGGCTTTTGGCCAAGTCGGATAAATCGGTTGTGTATGGATTCGGGGGAAACGCGGTGGCGCCCACGCTGCGGCGGGTGACGGCGATGGCACGCCTTCACCTCGGCGTGCTCGCCGGCCGCGAGGCGCTGGACCGGCCGGTCCGCTGGGTGGCGGTGAGCGAGCTGGAGGACCCCACGCCGTTCCTGGAGGGCGGAGAGCTGGTGCTGACCACCGGCATGCGGCTCACTCCTCGCGGGGCGCCGTCGTACGTCTCGCGGCTCGTCAAGCGGGGCGCCGCCGGGCTGGGGTTCGGGGTCGGGCTCGGTCACGACGAGGTCCCGTCCGCGCTGGTGGAGGCGGCGTCCGCCGCCGGGCTCCCGCTGCTGGAGGTGCCGAGGGACACCCCGTTCATCGCGATCGGCAAGGCGGTCAGTGAGCTTCTCGCCGCCGAGCAGTACGAGGAGATCAGCCACGCCTTCGCCGCCCAGGGCCGCCTCACCCGCGCCGCCCTCCAGCGGGAGGGCCCGGGCGCCGTGATCGACCGGCTCGCCCGCGAGATCGGCGGCTGGGCCGTCCTGCTCGACGACGCGGGCGCCGTACGGCACGCGGCCGGCGTACCCGGCTCGCCGAGGCACCAGGGGCCGGCAGCCGGCGAGGACGCCTCACAGGCCGCGTTGCCCACCCGTCCGGACACCCCGGACAGCCACCCCGAGAGCCGCTCCGCCCGCCGCCCCGAGAGCCGCACGGAGGGCCGCCCGGAGAGCCGTCCCGAGGGCCGCTCGGAGACCCGCTCGGAGGGCCGCCCGGAGACCCGCCCGGAGGGGCGTTTGGAGGGGCGGCGAGCGGAGGGCCGTACGGAGGGCCGCCTGGGCGGCCGTACGGACTCGGGAGACGAGGGCTGGGCCGAGGACGTGGCGCGCATGCTGGCGCCCGAACTGGCCCGGTTGAGGGGCGCTCCCGGTGTCTCCAGCCTCGCGCTGGCCACCCCGGGCGAGCATGTGGTCGTCCAGCCCCTGGGACGCCGGGGTTTCTTCGCCGCCGGGACGCGGCGCTCGTTCTCACCGATCGGGCACACGGTGGTCAACGCGGCCGGGTCCCTGCTCACGCTCGCGCTCGAACAGGGCCGCGAACAGCGGGCGGCCGCGGCGCAGGTCCGCGCCGCGGTGCTCAGACTGCTGCTCGCCGGAGAGAGGGAGGCGGCGGCCGCGACGATGTCGGCGCTGGGCGGCCCCCCGCCCCCGGAGCCCCTGACCGTGCTGGCGTGCCAGACGTCGGACGCCGAGGCGCTCGCCGAGGCGCTGCCCTGCTTCAGCGCGCCGTGGGAGGGCGCGCTCGTGGTGCTCGCCCCGCAGGACGAGGCGGAAGCCATGGTGGAGCGGGCAGCCCGGCACGGCCGCGTCGGCGTCGGCACTCCGGGAGCGTTTCTCGCGAACGGCCTGGACCAGGCGCGGCGGGCACTCGCCTCCGCCGCCCCGGTGGCGCGGTTCTCCGAGCTGGCGGGGCAGGGGCTGCTGTCGCTGCTCGACCCCGCCGCCGCCACTTCGTTCGCGGCCGCGCTGCTGGCACCGCTGCGCGAGTACGGCTCCCGCGCCGACCTGGTCGAGTCGCTGCGCGCCTACCTGGCCAGCAACGGCCACTGGGACGCGGCGGCCCAGCGGCTCGGCGTGCACCGCCACACGCTGCGCTACCGCATGAAGCGGGTGAGCGAACTGCTCGGCCGCGACCTGGACGACCCGGCCGCCCGGGCGGAGCTGTGGATCGCACTGTCTCTCTGACTCACCCTGGGGTCTGTGCGGAGTCGAAATCGTGATGATGCGAATTCGCCTGCGGGGTCGATCGTCATGGGTTCGCGCCTGGGCCGGGGATGACCGACCGCGTTCAGCGTCGGCTGGGACGACGAGCAGGCCAGCGGGCACCGGATGGTCGGCTGGGCCGGCTGCTTGCACCGTGTCCGGAAGGCGAGCGCCTCGGCGTGGGCGGCTCGATGACTTGTCAAGGGATGCCTTCGGTGTCGGCGGCGCTGGGTTAGTGGTGGGGTGTGGGTATGTGGTGGTGGCGTTTGGGGTGGTGGAGGAGGGTCCAGGTGCCGTCGGGGTTGCGGTGGGTGGTGTAGCGGTGGGGGTGGTGGTATTTGTCGCGGTTGTGGTGGGTGCAGGCGGGGGCGAGCAGGTCGAGGTCGGTGGTGCCGTCGTCGATCCAGCCGTGGACGTGGTCGACTTCGGTCATGTCGGCGGGGATGGGGCAGCCTTGGCAGTAGCAGGTGGTGTAGCGGGCGAGCAGGGCGCGTCGTTGGGCGGGGGTGGCCAGGCGGGTGGTGCGGCCCATGTCGAGGACTTGTCCTTGGGCGTTGATGACCAGGCGGGTCAGACGTGAGGTGCGGGCCAGGCGGTGGATGTCGCTGATCGGCAGCAGATGCCCGGTGGCGATCAGCAACCCAGGCGCAAGCCGATCGGGGGCATGCCCACACGTACGACACGCATCCGCAGACGCTTCGGTACCCGCAGACCCGCCGGTGTCCTCGCGCACACCCGCGCCCGTGTCTGTGCGCGTGCCGGTGCGCGTGCCGGCGCCCACGCCGGTGCCGGTGCCCGCGCGTGTGCCTGTGTCCGGTTGCGGGTGATCGTGCCCGGGCGGGGATGTCCCGCCGGGTGGTGCCTGCTGGCGGGAGTGCTCCTCGGGTGGCCGGGGATGATCGGGTTGGTGGGTTTCGGTGTGCTGCTGGAGGGCCGGGGTGGGGATCGGCTCGGCGGGTTGGCCGGCAGTCTGACCAGACTCGGCGGGCTTTGCGGGCTGACCACGCTCGGCGGGGCCGGTGGCCGGGTCGGCGGTGGGACCGTTGGCTGGATCGGTGGCCGGGTCGGTGGCCGGGTCGGTGGTGGGTCCGGTGGTGACAGTGGTCGGCTCGTCCGGGGTGTGGGCGTTGTAGGCCGTCTCCTGCCGGGGACCGCCCTCATCCTGCCGGGGGCGGCTGCCGTCGTCCTGCCGGGGGTCGGTGCCCTGCCCGGGGCTGACGTCCTGCGGCCGGGGGTCGTCCTCATCCTGCTGCCGGGGGTCGTCGTCCTGTCGGAGGCCGTCGTCCTGCCAGAGGCCGTCGTCCTGCCAAGTGCCGTCCTCGTCCTGTTGGGGGGCGGCGTCCTGTTGGGGGTCGGTGTCGCTGCTGTTGTCCGTGTCGGGTGCGGCAGGTACGTCGTCGGGCATCGATTCGGCGCGGACCAGGACGAGGAGTTCGGTGGAGACCTTCTTGGTGAGCAGGGCGGCGAAGGCGTCGGCTTGGCGCACCCGCAGGGGCCGGTCGTCGTCTTTGTCTTTGGGGCGGGCGTAGGTGGTCATGAACTCCACCAGCGCGGCGGCAGCCTCGCGCGGCAGGTGGAACTCTCCCTCGACTCCACCGGTGGGGGACTGGCGCAGCTGCAGGAAGCGGGCGGCGTAGTCGTCGTCGCATTCCTTGTCCAGCGTGCCCGGGTTCAGCAGCTCTCGCAGGTATCGGCCGGCCTTGGCCACCTCGGCCGATGAGGCGGTGTCGGCCAGCTTCGCCAAGATCGGCTCGGCCTGCGCGGCATGCTCGTCGCTCAACTTTGCGGTGACCGCCGTGATCGCCTCAACCGACCCCTCCGACAACAAGCCGGCGGCGAACCGCTCCCGCACCAGGGGCAGACGCCCCAACTCCACCGCGATCCGCTTCATCCGGGCTGCACCCGCCCTGGTCATCCCCGGGCCGATCCTCCCGGCCCGGGTTCCGCCAGGGCCCGCCGCGTAGGGACCGCCCTCCTGAGGGCCGACCTCAGGGGAGTCGGCCGCTGGAGAGCCGACTGTGTCACTCGGGTCGGTCGCCCCCAGGTCGGTCGCCCCAGGATCGGTGGTTCCCGGGGTGGTGGCCCCTGGGGTGGTGGTGTCCGCCGGGGGTGACGTGGTTTGCCACCGCAGCCAGGTGCTGGTGGAGGCATGGCCATGCGCCTTGACCTCACCGGTGACATGCACCCGCTCCACCCGGGCGGCCAACGCGCAGGTCACCAGATCCCGCGCCCGCACCAACATCTCCGCCTCATCCAGGCACAACGCAGCACTGTCCGGCACAGCGGCGACCGCCAACCGAGCGGCGATCGCCAGCAACTGGCCCGCCAACGCACCCGACGCATCGGCGGCAGCACCGCCGACCGCGTCGTACTGCTTGTCGCAGCTCGTGTCACTGCCACCGGATGCCTCGCCACTGGGCACGCCACTCGGCGCTCCACCGGAGACGCCATCGGGCGCCTCACCACAGGGGATGCCGCCGGGCGTCTTGCTACCGGGGACCTCCTCACCCCAGGCGGCACCATCGTCGCCACCGACGCCGCCGGCATGGCGCTGCGGCAGGACCACACGCGGATCAAGCAGAGTGCCCTTGAGCACCTCCGGAACAGGGGCATCCGCGGCGCGAGCGTCGCCGGCGAACGGAAAAGGCGGCACGTCCCAGGAGCGTCCCCCGGACGACGACCCATCGAAGCCGAAACCCGCCG
>NZ_JBEZDW010000069.1:0-19731 GCF_040802045.1 Microbispora sp. NPDC049125
CCAGCACGCACCAACCGCCGGACGAACACCCCCGACGCCCGCACCGCAACCTGATCCTCACCAACCAACACCGAACCCGGCACGGAAGTCGTCGTACCGGCCGCGAGCACGGAGAGCAGGCGGGCTCCGGCACGCTCATCCAGCTGGGAGGGCACATCGATCAGACCGCCCCACCGCTCCGGATGCTCCAACCCCACCACCCGGCCCAGCCCCCACACCGACGCCGCACCCGCATCACCGAGCCGCTCAGCCCGGCCCACCGCAACCCCACCCGAGGTCAGCACCCACAACGGGGCCCCCACCCCGGCATCACCCAACGCCTGCACCACCACCAAGGTCCCCGCCACACCCACAGGAACGCCACACCCATCGATGTCACCAGCCTGATCAGCCAAAGCCACCAGCGACACCACACCCGCCACCGCACCAGGCCCCGAACCCACCCCCGAACCGGAATCCGCAGCCCCCGGAACAGAAGCCACCGCCCGGCCGATCAACTCCGCCAGACCCGCACGATCGACACCGGCCACATCCACCGGCACCTCAACCACCCGCGCACCACCAGAGGCCAACACCCCAACAAGCTCACCGGCAAGACCCCCAGCCGACTCCACAGCGGCACCCGAGGCAGGAACGATCACCAACCACGTCCCCGACAACACCCCCTGCGGAGCCGAGACAACCGGCTTCCACGCCACCTGATACCGCCAGCTATCCACCACCGACCGCTCACGACGCCCCCGCCGCCACGACGACAACGCCGGCAACACCACACCAAGCGACTCACGAACCGCCGAATCCTCCAGCCGCAGCTCCCCCGCCACAGCCGCCAGGTCAACCTGCTCCACCGCGTCCCAGAAGCGGCTCTCCAGCCCGTCGGCGGGAGCCGCTGCTTCTACGGAGCCGGGCACCGGGCCCTCAAGCCAGTAGCGCTGCCGCTGGAAGGCATACGTCGGCAGCTCGATCCGCTGCGCACCCGACTCGGCGAAGAGCTCCTCCCAGTCCGGAGTGACGCCTTCGACGTGCAGCCGCGCCAGGGCGGACAGCAGCGACGGCTCCTCGGGGCTGTTGGCGCGCAGGGTGGGGATGAAGGCGCCATCAAGGCATTCAGGGCCCATCGCCGACAGCACCGCATCAGGCCCCAGCTCCAGGAAGACCCGTACTCCTTCGGCTTCCAGCGTCCGCATCGTGTCCAGGAACCGCACCGGCTGACGGACGTGAGCGACCCAGTAGTCAGCGTCCGAGCCGAACGCGATCGGGATCCGCGGGGCGTTGTAGGTCAGGGACTCGGCGACCCGGCGGAAGTCCTCCAGCATCGGGTCCATCAACGGCGAATGGAACGCGTGGCTGACCTTCAACCGCTTCGACTTCCGGCCGGGGAACCGCGCGACCACCGCCGCGACGGCATCCTCCTCACCAGCCACCACGACCGACGAAGGGCCGTTGACGGCCGCGACACTCACCCGGTCGGTCAAATACGGCAGGACCTCTTCTTCTGAGGCGTTCAGGGCGACCATCGCCCCACCCTCGGGAAGGGCCTGCATCAACCGGCCCCGGGCCTCCACCAATGTGCAGGCGTCCTCAAGGGACAACACTCCGGCCACATGAGCGGCCGCGATCTCACCGATCGAATGCCCCGCCAGGAAGTCCGGCACGATGCCCCACGACTCCACCAGCCGGAACAACGCCACCTCGACCGCGAACAACGCCGGCTGGGTGAACTCCGTACGATCCAGCAACCGCTCATCGGCGATCGCCTCCCGCACCGGCACACCCAGACGAGCGCACACCGCGTCGAACGCCTCGGCGAACATCGGGAAGACCTCATACAGCTCCCGGCCCATCCCCGCCCGCTGCGACCCCTGCCCCGTGAACAGGAACGCCACCTTGCCCCGCCCCGACGCCGTGCCCTCAGCCACGGACGGGACCGGACGGCCGTCGATGAAGGCGTCGAGGGCGGCCAGTAACGTGGCACGGTCCGTACCGACGACGACAGCGCGATGCTCGAAGGCCGCGCGCGCCGTCGCCAGGCTGTAGGCGACGTCCATCGCCCGCAGTCCGGGCCGCGCCGCCACATGCGAGCGCAGCCGTACGGCCTGGTCGCGCAGAGCCGGCGCGCTCCGGGCCGACAGCACCCAGGGCACGGACGCCCCGGCGGGCCGTCCGGCGGGAACGGAGCCCGGGACGGAGGCGGGGACGGAGGCCGGGGGCTGCTCGATGATGATGTGGGCGTTGGTGCCGCCGATGCCGAAGGAGGAGACGGCGGCCCGGCGCGGACGGCCGGTCTCCGGCCAGGCGATCTGCTCGGTCAGCAGTTCCACCGCACCCGCCGACCAGTCCACGTGCGGGGTCGGCTCGTCCACGTGCAGCGTCTTGGGCAGCACGCCGTGCCGCATCGCCATGACCAGCTTGATCACGCCCGCCACGCCCGCCGCGGCCTGGGTGTGGCCGAGGTTGGACTTGATGGAGCCGAGGTAGAGCGGCTCGTCACGGTCCTGGCCGTACGTCGCCAAAAGCGCCTGCGCCTCGATCGGGTCGCCCAGCGTCGTGCCGGTGCCGTGGGCCTCGACCGCGTCGACGTCCGTCACCGACAACCGCGCGTTGGCCAGCGCCTGCCGGATCACCCGCTGCTGCGACGGACCGTTCGGCGCCGTCAACCCATTGGAAGCGCCGTCCTGGTTCACCGCCGAGCCGCGGACCACGGCCAGCACCGGATGCCCGTTGGCGACGGCGTCCGACAGCCGCTCGACCAGCAGCATGCCGACGCCCTCCGACCAGCCGGTGCCGTCGGCGGCGGCGGCGAAGGACTTGCAGCGGCCGTCAGGCGCCAGGCCGCGCTGGCGGCTGAAGTCGATGAACGTGGTGGGAGTCGCCATGACGGTCACACCACCGGCGAGCGCGAGGGAGCATTCCCCCTGCCTGAGTGCCTGGGCCGCCAGGTGCAGGGCGACCAAGGAGGAGGAGCACGCGGTGTCGACCGTCACGGCCGGGCCTTCGAGACCGAAGGTGTAGGCGATCCTGCCGGAGACGACGCTGCCGGAGTTCCCCGTGCCGAGGTAGCCCTCGACTCCCTCGGGAAGAGCGAGCAGCCTGGTCGCGTAGTCGTGGTACATCACGCCCGCGAAGACACCCGTACGGCTGCCGCGGGCCGCGGCCGGCGCGATCCCGGCGCGCTCGAACGCCTCCCAGGAGGTCTCCAGCAGCAACCGCTGCTGCGGATCCATCGCCAGCGCCTCACGCGGCGAGATCCCGAAGAAGCCCGCGTCGAACTCGGCCGCCTCGTGGAGGAACCCGCCCTCGCGGGTGTAGCTGCTGCCGGCCTGGTCGGGGTCGTCGTCGAAGGCGACGTTCCAGCCACGGTCGAGGGGGAATCCCGAGATGCCTTCACCGGCGGAGGAGACCATCTGCCACAGGTCTTCCGGTGTCGCGATGCCACCGGGGTAGCGGCAGCTCATCCCGATGATGGCGATCGGCTCGTCGGCGGCGGCCGTGGTGGTCACGGGGGTGCCGGTGACCGTGCCGGTGCCGAGAAGCTCGGCTTCCAGATGCTCGGCCAGAGCCTCCGGGGTGGGGTGGTCGAAGACGAGCGTCGCGGGCAGGCGCAGCCCGGTGGCCGCGTTGAGCCGGTTGCGCAGCTCCACCGACGTGAGCGAGTCGAACCCCAGCTCCTTGAACGCCCTGCTCTGTTCGAGGGTCGCGGCGGAGGCGTGGCCGAGCGCTCCCGCGACGTTGGCGAGCACGAGGTCGAGCAGGATCCGCCGCCGCCCGGCCTGATCGGCGCGGGACATCTCGGCGACGAGGCCCGACGACGCGGCGGCCGCTCCGCCCGTGGCCGAGCTCCGCCGTACCCGTGCCTTGACCAAGCCTCTGAACAGGGGCGGGACCTGGTCGGACACCGAGGCCACGGTGGACAGGTTGATCTTGACGGGGACGAGTAGTGCCGAGTCGCTCGTCAGCGCGGCGTCGAAGAGGGCGAGGCCCTCCGCCGAGGAGAGCGCTTCCACGCCGCCCCTCGCCATCCGCCGCACGTCGCCGTCGTCCAGGTGCCCGGTCAGCGCGCTGGCCTGGGCCCACAGGCCCCAGGCGAGGGCGACGGCGGGCAGCCCATGAGCACGGCGGTGCCGTGCCAGCGCGTCGAGGAAGGCGTTGGCGGCGGCGTAGTTGCCCTGTCCGGCGGCTCCGAAGACTCCGGCCGCCGCGGAGAACAGCACGAACGCCTTCACATCGCCGGCCAGCTCGTGCAGGTTGAGCGCCGCGTCGACCTTGGGGCGCAGCACCTTCTGCACCCGTTCGGGGGTGAGGGAGGTGATCACTCCGTCGTCGAGCACGCCGGCGGTGTGCACCACGGCGTCCACCGGATGGTCGGCCAGCAGTGCGGCCAGTTCTTCACGGTCGGCCACGTCACAGGCCACCACCGCGACCGACGCGCCGAGTTCTTCCAGCTCGGAGACCAGCTCACCCGCTCCCGGAGCGTCCGGGCCACGCCGGCTGGTGAGCACCAACCGCCGCACCCCACGCCCGGTCACCAGATGCCGGGCCAGAAGCGCCCCCAGGGTGCCCGTGCCACCCGTGATCAGCACCGTGCTGTCGGCATCCAACCCGTCAGGCACCGACGGATTGACAGCGGGGCGCATCAGGCGGGGGGCGAAGACCTTGCCGTCGCGGACCGCGACCTGCGGCTCACCGGTCCCCACCGCCATCGCGACGGCGGACGGGTCGTCGGTGTCGACCAGCACGATCCGATCGGGGTTCTCCGCCTGAGCCGAGCGCACCAGCCCCCACACCGCCGCACCCGCAAGATCCTCGCAGGCCTCCTCCGGCCCCGCCGCACCGCGGGTGAGCACCACCAGCCGCGAGCCGGACAGCCCCTCATCGGCCAGGAACTCCTGCACCACCCCCAAGGCCCGCTCCACCGCGGGCCCCACCTCACCCCCACCACATTCCACGACCACCAGCCCGGCGTCCGCAGAGGCCGCCACCGGAACCGGCACCCACTCCACCCCGAACAGCGACTCCACCCGCTCCACGCCCAGCCGTTCGGCCGACAGCGGACGCAAGGTCAGGGAGCCGACGGACGCCACCGGGCGGCCCGCGGCGTCGGCGAGCTCCAGGGTCAGCGCGTCCCGGCCCGTGGGGGCGAGCCGGACCCGCAGGCTGTCGGCGCCCGACGCGAGCAGCGAGACCCCGCTCCACAGGAACGGCACGCCCTCGGCGGCGAAGCCACCCAGGCTGATCGCGTGCAACGCGGCGTCGAGCAGCGCCGGATGCAGCCCGAACCCGGCGGCGCCTTCGGTTGAGGCGGGCAGCGCCACCTCGGCGAACACCTCGCCGTCGCGCCGCCACGCGGCACGCAGGCCTGCGAACACGGGTCCGTACGCGAATCCCGCGTCGGCGAGGTCGTCGTACAGCGTGTCGATCGCGATGGGGGCGGCGCCGTCCGGGGGCCAGGAGCTCAGGTCGAAGGCGGCCGGGGAGGTGTCGGGCGCCAGCACGCCGGACGCGTGGTGGGTCCACGGCAGGTCCTCGGCGGCACCGTCGGCACGCGAGTAGACGTTGACGGCGCAGCGTCCCGTTTCGTCCGCGGCGCCGACGATCACCTGGAGCTGTACGGCGCCACGCTCGGGCAGGGGCAGCGGCGAGTGCAGGTTCAGCTCGTCGAGCCTGGAGCGGCCCACCTGGTCACCGGCTCGTACGGCCAGCTCGACGAAGGCCGTGCCGGGGAGGATCACCGTGCCCATGAGGGCGTGGTCGGCGAGCCATGGGTGCGTGCGCAGGGACAGCCTGCCGGTCAGCACCGAGCCTTCGCCGTCGGCCAGGGCGACCATCGCGCCCAGCAACGGATGGTCGGCCGGCGCCAGCCCGGCCGAGGCCGCGTCGCCCAGCCACGCCGTTGACGTGGCCGGCCAGTAGCGCTCCCGCTGGAAGGCGTAGGTGGGGAGGTCGACCCGGCGCGCACCGGGAAGGACGGCCCGCCAGTCGAGGGGGACGCCCGCGACGTGGAGACCGGCCAGCGCGGCCGCGACGGTCTCGGTCTCGGACCGCTCACGGCGCAGGGTGGGGATGAAGGCGCCTTCGACGCATTCGGGGCCCATCGCGGACAGCACGGCGTCGGCGCCGATCTCCAGGAAGATCCGCACGCCTTCGGCTTCCAGCGTCCGCATCGTGTCCAGGAACCGGACCGGCTGGCGGACGTGGGCGACCCAGTAGTCGGCGTCCCAGCCGAAGGCGACCGGGATCTGCGGCGGGTTGTACGTCAGAGACTCGGCGACCTGGCGGAAATCCTCCAGCATCGGATCCATCAACGGCGAATGGGAGGCACGGCTGACCCTCAGCCGCTTCGACTTCCGTCCGGGGAACCGCGCGACCACCGCGTCGACCGCGTCTGCGTCCCCGGCCACGACGACCGACGAAGGCCCGTTGACGGCGGCGACGGCGACCCTGGCGTCGAGGTGCGGCAGCACCTCCTCCTCGGTGGCCTGCAACGCCACCATCGCCCCGCCCTCCGGCAGGGCCTGCGTCAACCGGCCGCGCGCCTCCACCAGAGTGCAGGCGTCCTCAAGCGACAGCACCCCCGCCACGTGCGCGGCGGCGATCTCGCCGAGAGAGTGCCCCGCGAGGAAGTCGGGCCGCACGCCCCACGACTCCACCAGCCGGAACAGCGCCACCTCGACCGCGAACAGCGCGGGCTGGGTGTAGGCGGCCTGGTCCAGCAGCTCGCCGTCCTCGAAGATCACGTGCTTGAGAGGCAGGTCGAACCGTCCGCAGAGCTCGTCGAACGCCTGGGCGAACACCGGATACGTCTCGTACAGCTCCCGGCCCATCCCGGCCCGCTGAGACCCCTGGCCGGTGAACAGGAACGCCACCTTGCCGCCGGTCACCGTTCCCTGGACGACGCCGGGAGCCTGCGCGCCCTCGCCGAGCGCGAGCGCTTCGAGGCCGGCCAGCAACTCCGCCGCGGTGGCGCCGTTGACCGCCGCGCGGTGCTCGAACGCGGGGCGCGCGGCCAGGGAGTATGCGACATCCACGGCCGCCAGCACGGCGTCGTGCTCCGACTCCTCCAGGTGCGTGCGCAGCCGTGCCGCCTGATCCCGTACGGCCTGCTCGCTGCGGCCCGAAAGCACCCACGGCGTCACCGGGAGCGCCGCCGGCTCACGCGGGGCGTCGTCTTCGGCGGGGGCCTGCTCGACGATGACGTGCGCATTCGTGCCGCTCATGCCGAAGGAGGACACGCCCGCCCGTCTCGGCCGGTCGGCCGCCGAGGGCCACGGCCGCTCGTCGGTCAGCAGCCGGACGGCGCCGGACGTCCAGTCCACATGAGGGGTCGGCTCCTCGGCGTGCAGTGTCCTCGGCAGCAGGCCGTGGCGCATCGCCATGACCATCTTGATGATCCCGCCGACTCCCGACGCGGCCTGGGTGTGGCCGATGTTGGACTTCAGGGATCCCAGCCACAGCGGCTCCGTACGGTCCTGCCCGTAGGTGGCCAGCAGCGCCTGCGCCTCGATGGGGTCGCCCAGCGTCGTGCCGGTGCCGTGCGCCTCCACCACGTCCACCTCGGCGGCCGTCAGCCGGGCGTTCGCGAGGGCCTGCATGATGACGCGCTGCTGCGACGGGCCGTTCGGCGCGGTCAGGCCGTTGCTGGCGCCGTCCTGGTTCACGGCGGAGCCGCGTACGACGGCCAGCACGGCGTGGCCGTGGCGCCGGGCGTCCGACAGCCGCTCAAGCAGCAGCATGCCCACGCCTTCCGACCAGCCGGTGCCGTCGGCGTCGGCGGCGAAGGCCTTGCAGCGGCCGTCGGCGGCCAGGCCGCGCTGCTTGCTGAACTCGATGAACGCCTGGGGCGTGGACATGACCGTCACGCCGCCGGCCAGCGCGAGCGAGCACTCCCGCTGCCGCAGCGCGCGCATGGCGAGGTGGAGGGCGACCAGCGACGAGGAGCACGCGGTGTCCACGGTCACCGCCGGCCCCTCCAGGCCGAAGGTGTAGGCGATGCGACCCGAGACGACGCTCGTGGCCGTGCCGGTCATCAGGTGGCCTTCGAGGCTCTCGGCCACCCCGGCGAGCAGACCCGTGTAGTCCTGCCCCGAAGCACCGACGAACACGCCGGTCTCGCTGCCCTTGAGGGAGGCGGACTCCATGCCGCCCCGCTCCAGGGCCTCCCATGACACCTCCAGCAGCAGCCGCTGCTGCGGGTCCATGGCCAGCGCCTCGCGGGGCGAGATCCCGAAGAAGGCGGGGTCGAAGCGGCCGACGCCGGAGAGGAACCCGCCCTCGCGCGAGTAGCTGGTGCCCGGCCGGTCGGGATCGGGGTCGTAGAGCGCGTCGAGGTCCCAGCCGCGGTCCTCGGGGAAGGTGGAGATGCCGTCGCCGCCCGCGGCGACGAGCCGCCACAGGTCCTCCGGGGTGCTGACGTCACCCGGATAGCGGCAGCTCATCGCGACGATGGCGATGGGCTCCCGCTCCTCGTCCTCATACTCTTTGAGCCGCTGTCGCGTCTGGTGCAGATCGGCGGTGACCCACTTGAGATAGTCCCGGAGCGTCTCTTCACTCGCCATTTAACGGCACCTCTTCATGGCAAATCGCTTTTTTGCACGATGAAATGGAAATTCTCGGAATCGCTCCGAGGCCCGTACATGATTCGCCGACGGCAAAGCTGGGTCGCGCCGGGATCTGCTGCTTTGATAAATCCTGCAACGTCAGGCTATGGAGGCCCGAATAGCGCAACAACCCCTACGCAAGCGGTCTGTCCCCTACCCCCGGCGCCGGGGGATAGGGGACAGGCCGCGTGTTGTCGAAAACCCCTATGACCTGCCGAGGTCCTTGTTGATGAACTCGAAGAGCTCCTCGTCGCTGACCGATTCCAGGCTGCTCGCGACGGACTCGGGCTCACCGCTGTCGTTCAGCCTCGCCAGCAGCGAATTGAGCCTGACCTTGAGCTTCGTCTTCGTCAGTGTGTCGGGCGCGCCGGCGGCGAGCATCGTCTCCAGCCGGTCCATCTCGGCGAGGACACCGCCCTCCTGCTCCGGGAGCATCTCCGCGCGCAGGTGCGCGACGAGCGCGAGCGGCGTCGGATAGTCGAAGACCAGCGAGGCGGGCAGCGCCAGCCCCGTCACTCCGTTGAGGCGGTTGCGCAGCTCGACGGCGGTGAGCGAGTCGAAGCCCAGCTCCTTGAACGCCCTCCCCGGCTCGATCTCCCGGGTCGTGGAGTGGCCGAGCACGGCCGCGACGTGGTCACGCACGACCTCGACGAGGATCCGCTCCTGCTCGTCGGCCGGCAGGCCGGCCATGCCGTCGCGGAGGGCGGCCGACTGGTCGCCGTCCGCGCCGCCCGCCGTACGGTCCAGGACCGCCCTGACCTCGTCCAGGTCGGCGATGAGCGGGCGGTGCCTGGCCGCGGTGAACCCGGGGGTGAACCTCTCCCAGTCCACGTCGGCGATGGTCACGGCGGTCTCGTCGGCGTCGAGCGCCTGCTGCAGCGCGCTGATCGCCAGCTCGGGAGCGAGCACCGGGAGCCCCCGGCGGCGCAGCTCCTCGGCGTGGTCGCCCTGAGCGGCCATGCCGCCCTCCGCCCAGGGTCCCCACGCCACGGCCGTCGCGGCCAGGCCGCGCGACCGGCGGGAGGCCGCCAGCGCGTCGAGGTGGGCGTTGCCTGCGGCGTACGCGGCCTGCCCGCCGCTTCCCCAGATTCCGGCGATGGAGGAGAAGACGACGAAAGCGTCCACCGACTCGAACAGCTCGTCCAGGTGCCGTGCCCCGGTCACCTTGGCGTCGATCGTGCCGGCGAACCCGGCCAGATCGCTCGCGTCGAGCGGGGCCGCCGAGGCCACGCCCGCCGCGTGCACCACGGCTCGCACCGGCGAGCCCTCCGCCGCCAGCCGTACGGCCAGGGCCTCCAGGGCGGCGCGGTCGGCGACGTCGCACGCCTCGACGGTGACCCGCACCCCGAGGTCCGCCAGCTCGGCGGACAGCTCGGCGGCGCCGGGCGAGTCCGGGCCACGACGGCTGGTGAGAACGAGGTGCTCAGCCCCTCGGGCGGCCAGCCAGCGCGCCACGTGCGCGCCCAGCGCGCCCGTGCCGCCGGTGACGAGCACGGTGCCCGCGGGCCGCCAGTCTCCGCCCTTCCTCCCGGATCCCGCGCGCACGAGACGCCGGGCGAACACCCCCGACGGCCTGATCGCGATCTGGTCCTCGCTGTCCAGGTCGCCGAGCACCGCGCTCAGCCTGGCCCGCCCACGCTCGTCGAGCCTCGGCGGGAGGTCGACCAGGCCGCCCCACCGCTCGGGATGCTCAAGCCCGGCGACCAGGCCGAGACCCCACAGCTGCGCCTGCCCCGGCCGTGGCTCCGTGGCGTCGACGGCCGCCGCGCCCCTGGTCGCGATCCACAGCGGGACTCTGCTGCCCACGTCGCCCAGCGCCTGGACGAGGGCGAGCGTCGCCGCCAGCCCCCGGCTCAGGGCCGGATGGACGGGGTGCGGCGTCTCGTCGAGCCCGAGCAGGGACAGCACTCCCGCGGGCCGCGCTCCGCCGAGCGCCTCCCGCAGCCGTACGGCCAGACCCTCCCGGTCGGCGTCACCGGTGACGCGGATCACCTCGGCGCCGTGCTCGGTCAGTGCCTGTACGGCGTCGGCCGCGAGGTCCGTCGCCGTGCCGGGTTCGATCACCAGCCAGGTCCCGGACGCGGCCGGGCGGGCGGCGTCAGAGATCGGCTTCCAGGTGACGGCGTAGCGCCAGCCGTCGACGATCGACCGCTCGCGGCGCTGCCTGCGCCAGGACGACAGGGCGGGGAGGACGGTGCTGAGCGGCGTGTCGCCACCGACTTCCAGCGTCCCGGCCAGCGCCTCCAGATCCTCCCGCTCGACCGCCTCCCAGAAACGCGCCTCCACGGCGTCGGCGGAGATCGCCGCATGCTCCGGGGCCGGAGCCTGCGGCCAGTAGCGCTGACGTTGGAAGGCGTAGGTGGGCAGGTCGACGCGCCGGCCGCCGTGGAGGACGGCCCGCCAGTCGGGGGTGACGCCGGTGACGTGGAGCCGGGCCAGAGCGGTGGTGACGGTCTCCGCCTCGGGCCTGCCGTTGCGGAGGGTGGGGATGAAGGTGCCGTCGGCGCAGTCTTGGCCCATCGCGGTCAGTACGGCGTCGGGACCGAGCTCCAGGAAGACCCGCACTCCTTCGGCTTCCAGCGTCCGCATCGTGTCCAGGAACCGCACCGGCTGGCGAACGTGGGCCACCCAGTAGTCGGCGTCCCAGCCGAACGTGATCGGGATCCGCGGAGGGTTGTACGTCAGGGATTCGGCGATCTGGCGGAAGTCGTCCAGCATCGGGTCCATCAACGGGGAGTGGAAGGCGTGGCTGACGTTCAGCCGCTTGGACTTGCGGTCGGGGAACCGTTCGATGACCGCGATAACGGCGTCTTCGTCCCCGGCTACGACGACCGATGCGGGGCCGTTGACGGCGGCGATGCTCACCCGATCGGTCAAATACGGCAGGACTTCGTCTTCTGAGGCGTTCAGGGCGACCATCGCCCCACCCTCGGGAAGGGCCTGCATGAGACGGCCTCGGGCGGTGACGAGGGTGCAGGCGTCCTCCAGGGACAGCACCCCGGCCACATGAGCGGCGGCGATCTCCCCGATCGAATGCCCCGCCAGGAAATCCGGCCGGAGGCCCCACGACTCCACCAGGCGGAACAACGCCACCTCGATCGCGAACAGAGCGGGCTGGGTGAACTCCGTACGCCTCAGCACCCCCTCATCGGCGATCGCCTCCCGCACCGGCACATCCAGATGAGCACACACCTGATCGAAGGCGTCGGCGAAGACCGGGTAGGTCTCGTACAGCTCCCGGCCCATCCCCGCCCGCTGGGACCCCTGGCCGGTGAACAGGAACGCCAGCTTGCCGTCCTGCCGGACCGTCCCGCCGATCACGCCGGGCGCGGTGCCGCCGGAGGCGAACGTGTCCAAGGCGCTGAGCAGGTCGTCCCCGTCCGTTCCCGTCAGCACGGCCCTGTGCTCGAAGGCCGTCCGGGTGGTGGCCAGGGAGTAGGCGACGTCGGCGACCGGCAAACCGGGCTCGGCGGCGAGATGCCCGCGCAGCCGTACGGCCTGCTCCCTGAGCGCCTGCTCCGTGCGTCCGGAGAGCACGAGCGGTGTGACGGGGGTGAGGGCCGTGCCGGCCCGCGGCTCGGCGTGCTCCTCCTCCGGAGCCTGTTCGATGATGGTGTGGGCGTTGGTGCCGCTCACCCCGAACGCGGACACCCCGGCCCGTCGAGGCCGGTCGGTCACCGGCCACGGCCTGGCCTCGGTCAGCAGCTCCACCTTGCCCGCCGTCCAGTCCACGTGCGGAGTCGGCTCGTCCACGTGCAGTGTCTCCGGCAGCACTCCTTCACGGATGGCCATCACCATCTTGATGACACCCGCGGCTCCGGCCGCGGCCTGGGTGTGCCCGATGGTGGATTTGATCGACCCGAGGTAGAGAGGCGTCTGCCGGTCCTGGCCGTACGTCGCGAGGAGCGCCTGGGCCTCGATGGGGTCGCCGAGCGTCGTGCCGGTGCCGTGCGCCTCGACCGCGTCCACCTCAGCCGGGCTGAGCCCCGCACTGGCCAGGGCCTGGCGGATGACCCGCTGCTGGGACGGACCGTTGGGGGCGGTGAGGCCGTTGCTGGCACCGTCCTGGTTGACCGCGCTGCCCTTGATGACGGCGAGCACCTCACGCCCGTTGCGCCGCGCGTCCGACAGCCGCTCCAGCAGCAGCATGCCGGCGCCCTCACCCCAGCCGGTGCCGTCGGCCGCCCCGGCGAACGCCTTGATCCTGCCGTCGGCCGCCAGCCCGCGCTGCCTGCTGAACTCCACGAACACCCCGGGCGTCGACATGACCGTCACGCCGCCCGCCAGCGCCAGCGTGCACTCGCCCTGGCGAAGGGCCTGCATGGCCAGGTGCAGTGCGACCAGCGCCGAGGAACATGCCGTGTCCACGGTCACCGCCGGGCCTTCGAGGCCGAACGTGTAAGAAAGACGGCCGGAGACCACGCTGGCCGCGTTCCCCGTTCCGATGTAGCCCTCGGCGGCCTCGGGTGAGCTGAGCAGCACGGACGCGTAGTCCTGGCCGTTGGTTCCGGCGAAGACGCCGGTACGGCTGCCGCGCAGCGTCTCCGGGTCGATGCCGGCCCGCTCGAAGGTCTCCCAGGAGGTCTCCAGCAGAAGCCGCTGCTGCGGGTCCATCGCCAGTGCCTCGCGCGGCGAGATGCCGAAGAAGGCGGGGTCGAAGCCGGCGACATCGTCCAGGAACCCACCGACCCGGACGTAAGTGGTGCCCTGGTGGTCGGGATCGGGGTCGTAGAGCCGTCCCGTGTCCCATCCCCGGTCGGCGGGGAAGGGACTGAGCGCGTCGTCACCCGAGGAGAGCAGCCGCCACAGATCCTCCGGAGTGCGTACGCCGCCGGGGAAGCGGCAGCTCATCGCCACGATCGCGATCGGGTCGTCGTCCACGGCGGCGACGGGCGCCGTCTCGGGCGTGGGCGTCATGTCCGTGGCGTCCAGCAACTGGGACCGCAGGTGGTCGGCCAGCGCCTTGGGCGTCGGATAGTCGAAGATCAGCGTCGCGGGGAGCTTGAGCCCGGTGGCCGCGCTGACGCGGTTGCGCAGCTCGACGGCGGTGAGCGACGCGAAGCCGAAGTCCTTGAACGCCCGCCCCGGCTCGATCTCCTCCATCGAGGAATGGCCGAGCACGGCGGCGACGTCACTCCGGACGAGGTCCACCAGGAACCTCTCCCGCTCCGGCTGGGACATCCCGGCCAGTCGCTCGGCCAGCGAGGGGCCCGCCTGCTCATCGGGGACAGCGGTGTCCCGCATCCGCCGCACCTCGGGCAGGTCGCTGATGACAGCGCCGCCGAAGGCCGCCGCGAAGCGGTCCCATCGGATGTCGGCCACCGCGACGCATGCCTCGTCACCGGCGACGGCCTGCCGCATCGCGACCAGCGCGAGCTCCGGCACCATCGGCGCCACCCCACTACGCCGCAACCGCCGCTCCACCACCTCATCAGCGGCCATCCCCGCCTCAGCCCACGCCCCCCACGCAATCGACGTCGCCGCCAACCCCGCAGCACGCCGCACCTCCGCCAACGCGTCAAGGAAAGCGTTCGCCGCCGCGTAATTGCCCTGCCCCGGCGACCCACACGACCCCGCCAGCGAAGAAAACACCACAAACGCATCCAGCTCACCGGTCAACTCATGCAAATGAACCGCCGCAGCCGCCTTCGCCCGGAACACCCGCTCCAACCGCTCAGGAGACAACTGATCCAGCACCCCGTCATCCAGCACCCCCGCCGCATGCACCACCGCATCCGGCGGATACGCCGCCACCACCCCGGCCAGCGAATCCCGATCGGCCACATCACACGCCGCCACCACAACCGAGACCCCAAGCCCCTCCAACTCCGCAACCAGCTCAGCCGCGCCCGGGGCGTCCAGGCCGCGGCGGCTGGTCAACACCACCTCAGCCGCCCCGTTCACCGCCAACCAGCGGGCCACATGCCCACCCAGCGCACCCGTGCCACCCGTCACCAGCACCCGCCCCCGCGGACACCACCCCACCCCCGAAGAAGACCCACCAGCACGCACCAACCGCCGGACGAACACCCCCGACGCCCGCACCGCCACCTGATCCTCACCAACCAACACCGAAGACCCACCACCAAACGCGGACGCCGATGCAGCGGCAGTGGCAGTGCTGGAAGCCGGGGCGGTGGTGTTGGCGGCCAGCACGGAGATCAGGCGGGCTCCGGCACGCTCATCCAGCTGGGAGGGCACGTCGATCAGACCGCCCCACCGCTCCGGATGCTCCAGCCCGACCACGCGGCCCAGTCCCCACACCGACGCCGCACCCGCACTGCCGAGCCGCTCAGCCCGGCCCACCGCAACCCCACCCGACGTCAGCACCCACAACGGGGCCCCCACCCCGGCATCACCCAACGCCTGCACCACCACCAACGTCCCCGCCACACCCACAGGAACGCCACACCCATCGATGTCACCGGCCTGATCAGCCAAAGCCACCAGCGACACCACACCCGCCACCGCACCAGGCCCCGAACCCACCCCCGAACCGGAATCTTCAGACCCCGGAACAGACGCCACCGCCCGGCCGATCAACTCCGCCAGACCCGCACGATCGACACCGGCCACATCCACCGGCACCTCAACCACCCGCGCACCACCAGAGGCCAACACCCGAGCCACCGCACCAGCAAGCCCACCAGCCGGCTCCAGACCGGCACCCGAGGCAGGAACGATCACCAGCCACGTCCCCGACAACACCTCCCGCGCCACCACCTGCGAGGTTGAGGCGACCGGCTTCCAGGCGACCTGGTAGCGCCAGCCGTCCACCACCGACCGTTCACGACGCCCCCGCCGCCACGACGACAACGCCGGCAACACCACGCCAAGCGACTGCGACCCATCGGCATCCACCGCCAACGTGCCCGCCAACGCCTCCAGGTCCTCCCGCTCCACCGCCTCCCAGAACCGCGCCTCCACCTCATCAACACTCGCCACAGCAGCAGTGCGTGACGACGGCTCCAGCCAGAACCGCTGCCGCTGGAAGGCATACGTCGGCAACTCCACCCGACGGCCACCGGGGAAGAACCCCTCCCAATCGACCGTCACACCCTCAACATGAAGACGAGCCACCGCCGCGACAACCGTCTCCACCTCCGCCCGCTCCCGCCGCAGAGCGGGAACGAACACCCCCTCGACGCACTCGGCACCCATCGCCGACAACACCGCATCCGGCCCCAACTCCACAAACACCCGCACCCCATCGCCCACCAACGACCGCATCGTGTCCAAGAACCGCACCGGCTGCCGGACATGGGCCACCCAGTAGTCGGCGTCGTGGCCGAACGCGACCGGGATCCGCGGCGCGTTGTACGTCAGCGACTCCGCGACCTGGCGGAAGTCCTCCAACATCGGATCCATCAACGGCGAATGGAACGCGTGGCTGACCTTCAACCGCTTCGACTTGCGATCGGGGAACCGCGCGACCACGGCGGCGACGGCATCCTCCTCACCCGCCACCACGACCGATGCGGGGCCGTTGACCGCCGCGACACTCACCCGGTCGGTCAGATACGGCAAGACTTCATCTTCTGAGGCGTTCAGGGCGACCATCGCCCCACCCTCCGGAAGCGCCTGCATCAACCGGCCCCGCGCGGCAACGAGGGTGCAGGCATCCTCAAGGGACAGCACCCCGGCCACATGAGCGGCCGCGATCTCACCGATCGAATGCCCCGCCAGGAAGTCCGGCACGATGCCCCACGACTCCACCAGCCGGAACAACGCCACCTCAACCGCGAACAACGCCGGCTGAGTAAAACAGGTCTGGTCCAGCAACTCGCCGTCCCCGAACACCACCTCCCGGACAGGCCGATCAAGACGCCCATCCAGATGAGCGCATACCTGATCGAAAGCATCCGCGAAAGCCGGGAAGACCTCATACAGCTCCCGGCCCATCCCGGACCGCTGGGACCCCTGACCGGTGAACAGGAACGCCACCTTGCCACCAGAGGCCATCCCCTGAACTACGCTCCCCGCACGCTCGCCCAGCTCAAGGGCTTTCACACCGGCCATGAGCTCATCGCGGTCCGCGCCCATGACCACCGCACGATGCTCATGTGCCGGCCGTGTCGTCGCCAGGGAGAACCCGACGTCCAACGGCGACAGGTCGGGGTGAGCGTCCAGGTGCGCGCGCAGCCGCACCGCCTGATCCCGCAACGCCGCCGCGCTCCTCGCCGATACCGGCCACAGCACCGGCCCGGCCTCAGCCGCCACCGGAACCTCGCTCTCCACCACGACGGCGGAAAGGGGCGCCTCCTCGATGATCGCGTGCGCGTTCGTGCCGCTCACTCCGAAGGCCGACACTCCCGCGCGCCGGGGACGATCCACCTCCGGCCACGGCCGCGACTCCGCGAGCAACTCCACCACGCCCGAGGACCAGTCAACATGACGGGACGGCTCGTCCACATGGAGCGTCTTCGGCAACATTCCGTGCCGCATCGCCATGACCATCTTGATCACACCGGCCACTCCGGCGGCCGACTGGGTGTGGCCGAGGTTCGACTTCAGCGAGCCGAGGTAGAGCGGCTCGTCCCGCTCCTGACCGTACGTCGCGAGAAGCGCCTGAGCCTCGATCGGGTCGCCCAATGTCGTGCCGGTGCCGTGCGCCTCAACGACGTCCACCTCGGCCGCCGACACTCCGGCGTTCGCCAGCGCCTGCCGGATCACTCGCTGCTGCGACGGACCATTCGGCGCAGTCAACCCATTCGAAGCACCGTCCTGGTTCACCGCCGAACCCCGCACCACCGCCAAAACCGGATGCCCGTTCGCGACAGCGTCCGACAGCCGCTCCAGCAGGACCAGGCCGACGCCCTCGCCCCAGCCGGTGCCGTCGGCCTGCTCGGAGAACGGCTTGCACCGCCCGTCCGCCGCCAGCCCCCGCTGCCGGGAGAACTCGACGAACGCCCCAGGCGTGGCCATCACGGTCACGCCTCCGGCCAGTGCGAGGGAGCACTCCTGAGTGCGTAGCGCCTGGCAGGCCCAGTGCAGGGCGACCAGCGACGAGGAACAGGCGGTGTCGATGGTCACGGCCGGCCCCTCCAGGCCGTACACATAGGAGAGGCGGCCCGAGATGACGCTGCCCGCGTTGCCCGTCATGAGGTGGCCCTCGATGCCGTCGGGCATCTCCTGCAGACCCGCGCCGTAGTTGGACGACGCGGTGCCGACGAACACCCCCGCCGATGTGCCGCGCAGCGACGCCGGAGCGATGCCCGCGCGTTCGAACGCCTCCCAGGAGGTCTCCAGCAGCAGCCGCTGCTGCGGATCCATGGCCAGCGCCTCACGCGGCGAGATTCCGAAGAACCCGGCGTCGAACTCGCCGGCCTCGTAGAGGAAGCCGCCCTCCTTGGCGTACGTGGTGCCCGCCTGGTCGGGGTCGTCGTCGAACACCACGTCCCATCCGCGGTCTCCGGGGAAGGCCGCGATCGCGTCGCCGCCCTCGGAGAGGAGCTGCCACAGATCCTCAGGGCTCTGTACGCCTCCCGGGTAGCGGCAGCTCATCGCGACGATCGCGATCGGTTCGTCGTCGGCCCCCACTACAGCGACGGGAGCGGCCGACGCGGCGTGCTCGCCGATGAGCTCGTCACGCAGGTACGCGGCCAGCACGGCGGGAGTGGGGTAGTCGAACACGGACGTCGCGGGGAGCCTGAGCCCGGTGGCCGTGTTGAGGCGGTTGCGGACTTCGAGCGCCGTCACCGAGTCGAATCCCAGCTCGCGGAAGGCGCGGTCGGGGCGTACGTCATCGGGTGAGGAGTGCCCGAGCACGGCCGCCGCCTCCGTCCTGACGGTCCGCAGCAGCAGTTCGAGCTGTTCGCCGGAGGTGAGCGTGGCGAGTTGCCCGGCGAGCGGGGACGTTTCCGGGGCGGCGGCGAGGTCGGCCTCCGCGATCCGCCGGACCTCCGGCAGATCAGCGATCAACGGCCTGGGCCTGCTCGCCGTGAAGCCGGGCACGAACCTTTCCCAGTCGATGTCCGCCACAGCGAGGAAGGTCTCGTCATGCTCGATCGCCTGTTCCAGCGCGGTGAGCGCCGACTCGGGCGCCATGGCCCTGATGCCGCGCCGCCGTAGCTGCTCTCCGGCGGCCGCGTCGGCCATGCCGCCCTCGGCCCACGCGCCCCATGCGATGGAGGTGGCCGCCAGGCCACGAGCCCGGCGCCGCTCCGCCAGCGCGTCGAGGAACGCGTTGGCGGCGGCGTACGCGCCCTGGCCCCCGCCGCCCCAGACTCCCGCGTTGGAGGAGAACAGGACGAAGGTGTCCACGGTCTCGAAGATCTCGTCCAGGTTGATCGCGCCGGCCACCTTGGCGTTCGCACTGCTCACGAGCTCGGCGAGGCCGACCTCGTCCAGCGGGGCCGTCTCGCCGACACCCGCGGTGTGGATCACGGTGCTGATCTGCAGGTCGGCGGCGAGCGCGGCCAGCGCCTCCCGGTCGGCGACGTCGCAGGCGGCGATCGTCACCCGTGCGCCAAGCGCGACCAGCTCGGACTCCAGCTCGGCCGCACCCGGGGCCTCCAGGCCACGCCTGCTGGTCAACACGAGGTGCTCGGCGCCGTTCTGGGCGAGCCAGCGTGCGACGTGGGCCCCCAGGGCTCCCGTGCCGCCGGTGACCAGCACCGTTCCGGAGGGCCGCCACCCGCGCGGGATCCGCGTGTCGCCCAGCGGCGCCCGTACCAGCCTGCGCACGTACATGCCGGACGCCCGCACGGCCGCCTGATCCTCCTGGTCCGCTCCCGCGAGTACGGCGGTGAGCCGGGCACTCACGCGTGCGTCGAGTTCCGCCGGCAGATCGACGAGGCCGCCCCAGCGCTCCGGGTGCTCAAGGCCCATCACCCTGCCAAGTCCCCAGACCTGCGCCTGGTACGGCGTGCGGAGCGGGTCGGACCTCCCCACGGACACCGCACCTGACGTGCCGAGCCAGAGGGGTGCGTCGATGTCGGAGTCGCCCAGTGCCTTGATCAGTTCCACCGTGGCCAGGAGGCCGACGGGGATCTCCACATGCTGCGGGTGCGGCTCGTCGGCCAGGGCCAGCAGGGACAGCACGCCGCTGACCGGCCCTTCACCGCTCGCCTCGGTCAGCCGCGCCGCCAAAGCGGCCCGATCAACCTCGCCCGGGTCCACCTCCACCCGCACCACC